>JBGSYE010000386.1:0-14825 GCA_041751075.1 Chthoniobacteraceae bacterium | reverse complement strand
ACCGGCGCCAGGCGATCCGTCGTGCTGTTGTCGCCCAACTGGCTGCCGCTGTTTTTCCCCCACGCGGCCAGCGTGCCATCCGAGCACAGGGCCACGCTGTGCGACTGTCCCGCGGCGACCGAGACCACCGTCTTCCCGGCGAGCACGCCGCTCTGGAGCACCGCTCCCGGCACGTTGCTCTGCGTCACACTGTTGTCGCCGAGCTGGCCGTTGCCGTTGCCGCCCCAGGCGAAGGCGCGCGTGTCTTTCCACACCAGCACGAGGTCGTTGCCGGAGCCGCCGAAGTAATTCGCGACGAAACGGTGGATCACTCCGCCGAAGCTCAGCGCCACCTCCTGGCCGTGAGCGAGGTTGTCGAAGCTGCCGCCGATGAATCCCAGTGCGGTGTTTTTCACGACCATCAGCTCCGTGCCGGCGACCGGCGCGTAATCGAGTGTGAAGGTCACCGTCGAGCCCGTGGCCGTGAACTCGTTTCTGCTCATCGGCACTTCGTTCCCCGTCGTGTAGGTCGCGGCGAGCACGGTGCTGCTGCCGCGGATCGCGAACTCGTAGGGGTTCTCGTCGCTATCGTCGCTCGCGATGCTGAGTGTGGCGGTGCTCACGCCCGCGCCGGTGGGGGCGAAAGTCACCTGGAAAGTGGTCGAGCCGGCCGCCGCCACGGGAGAGGCCGGTGGCGTCGTCACCGTGAACTCGTCCGCGTTCGCGCCGCTGACCGCCACCTTCGGAGTGCCCGTGAGATTCAAGACGAGGCCACCGGTATTCTGAATCGTGAAGGTGCGCACGAGGCTGCCCCCGAGGACCGTGACGGTGCCAAAATCCGTGTAATCCGCGAGGCCCGGCGTCGCCGCGCCATCGGGAATGCTCACGCCATTGCCCGTGACGTTGATTTCCGGATAAGGCGCGGCCACCACTGCCACGGCGTGTTCACTCGAGGAGCCCGAGAAGAGGCGGCCGAATCGCTGGCCCGCGCCGAACTGGCTGGTATTCGCGAGCACCGGCACCGGGCTTCCCGTGAAACTATTGTTGCCCAGCCGGCCAAAGGAATTGTTCCCCCACGCCGCGACCGTGCCATCGGAAGCCAGCGCCAGACTATGCACATCTCCCGAGGCCAGCGCGACGATCGTCTTCCCGGCAAGCACCCCGCCCTGGGTCACCGCCACCGGCACCGGGCTGTTCGTCGTGCTGTTGTCGCCGAGCTGGCCGTCGGCGTTCTGGCCCCAGGCGGCCAGCGTGTTGTCCGACGTCCGCGCGAGGCTGTGGAAGCTGCCCGCCGCGATCGCGACGACCGTCCTGCCGGAAAGCACGCCGGTGTTTTGCACCACCGTCACCGGCACGCTGCTCGAGATCGTCGTATTGTTGCCGAGCTGGCCGCTGCTATTTCCGCCCCACGCGGCCACGGTGCCGTCCGAAGCCAGCGCCAGACTGTGCAGGCTGCCCGCCGCCACGCCGATGACGGTTTTCCCGGCGAGCACCCCGCCTTGCGAGACCGCCACCGGCACGTTGCTCGTAGTCGTGTTGCCGGTGCCCAACTGGCCCCCGGTGTTGCTGCCCCACGCCGCGAGTGTGCCGTCCGAGCACAAGACCACGCAATGAAAGCGTCCAGCGGCGACCGCGACGACCGTCCTGCCCGAGAGCGCCGAGCCGGTGCTGACCGCGACCGGCACCGAACTGTTCGCAGAGGCCGCGTTGCCCAACTGGCCCTCCGTGCCCCGGCCCCACGCCGCCAGCGTGCCATCCGAGCACAACACCATGTTGTAAGCCTGCCCCGCCGACACCGCGATCACCGTCCTGCCCGCGAGCACCCCGCTCTGGTTCACCGCCACCGGCGTATTCTGACTCGACGGACTGCCCGCGCCGACCTGGCCGATGTCGTTCCTTCCCCACACCGCCAGCGTCCCGTCCGAGCACAGCGCGAGGCAATGATCGAACCCGGCCGCCACCGCCGTGACGGTCTTCCCGGCGAGGATGCCGGTCTGCAACACCGGCGTCGGCACAGGGCTGTCGTTGAAAGTGCCATTGCCCATTTCGCCCCAGCCTCCACGTCCCCACGCAAACGTGCGCGTGTCTTTCCACACCAGCACCAGGTCATTGCCCGAGCCGCCGTAGTAGTTGGCGACAAAGTGGTAAATCCCTCCGCCAAACGTCAGCGCCACCGTCTGGTTCTGGGCGAGATTGCCGAACGTACCGCTGATGAAGCCGAGCCCCGTATTCCGCACCACCGTGAGCGTCGTGCCCGCCGTCGGCGCGTAGTTCAGCGTGAAGTTCACGGTGTTGCCAGCGGCCGTGTAGCCATTGCTGATCACCGGCGCTTCCGCGCCGGTCGTGTAACTGGCATTCACCACGGCGGCGACCGCGGCGACGTGGCTGTGCGCGAGCGCGATCAGGGCGGCGAGGAGGCGCGAATGACGGGCATGTTTGCCTGCGGCGAAACGCCACAAACTTTGGAGGGGTGTATTCATAGGACTGAATCCTCCTTTCGAGGAAATCGCCACGAGCTTCGCTCGATCCCGACTTCACCGCCGATACCGCGAGATAAAGGGAAACCCGGAGCGCGGGATTGTTTTAAGCCAGCGCGACATCGCCCGTCGAGGAGCGAATCTCGAACGCACGAGGTCCGGTCGTGGGCGGTCAGCCGAGCCGGACCGTCGCCGTCATCGTGTGCGTCGCTCCCGGTGCGAGGGTCACGGAATCCGCGCCCGTGTTGGCCGTCTCGATGCAGAGCATCCGTGGCCATTCGTCGTCGCCGAAATCTTCCATCGCCGCGGCTTTTGCGATCCAAGGATTCCAAACGACGGTGGTGTCCGAGCCGGATTTCTCGACGACGATTCGCCGTCCTCCGGCGCGGTCATCGATGGTGCAAGCGCCGCGGTGATCCGGGAAGACGCGGTCCGTCTCCGCTTCGATGCGCAGCGGCTCACCGCCGAGGGTCTTCACCTTCATGCCGTCGGTCTTGTCGAGGTAGCTCGCGCCCTCCAGGCCGGTGATCCGCACTTCACGCACATCGGCCACGGCGAGGTAGGTGTGCAGCGCGGCCTCGAAGGTGCAGGGCGAAGATGCGGGATTGTGGACCTCCAGCGACATGCGGAGCGCGGCGCCCACATTCACCCGATGGCGGACGGTGAAGTCGTGCGGCCAGCGCTCGCGAGTGAAGTCGAAGGACTCCAGCAGGAGCACGAGAGTCACCGAGTCGTCGGACTCTTGCGCGGTCGATTCGAGCGACCAATCCATGGTGCGGGCAAAGCCGTGCATTTTCGCGGCGGGATCGCCGGCCTTCGGGCCAAACCACGGGAAGCAGACCGGCACGCCGCCGCGGATCGCGGAGCCGGGGACGAGCTTGCTCGCACGGCTGAGGAAGAGCAGCGGCTCCGCGCCGGCGGGCTGGAATTGCGCCACATGGGCGCCGTCCATATAGAGCCGGGCGGTGGCGGCGGGCGGGTGGATATCCACCTGCACGAGCCCGGCGGGAGTCTCCGTGAGGTGGACCACGCCGGGGATTTCCCGGGCGCGCAGTTCGCGGGCGATGAGTTGCATGGGTGGCGTATAGCGGTGCGGCGCGGGGTTGCAAATGCGGCAGTCGCGGCGCTGTCGATTGCAAATCCTGCCTGCACTGCTAGGGAGATTATCCAGCGGCACTCCTATCGACATGCTAGACGACATCGTTCAAACGCTCCTCATCGAAGACCATGCGGAGCATGCCCGGGTGATCGCCCAATTCCTCGAGCCTGCGGAAGCGATCCACTTTGCCCTGCATGTGGAGCCGACGCTCGCCGACGGTCTGCGCTGGCTCGCCCGCGGCGGCACGCAACTCGTCATCCTCGACCTGGCGCTGCCAGACAGCGAGGGCCTGGAGACTTTCATCCGCCTCGCCGAGGCCGCGCCCGATCTGCCCGTCGTCGTGCTGAGTGGATTGCAGGACGTGGCGGTGGCGATCGAGACGGTGCGGCTCGGGGCGCAGGATTACCTGGTGAAGGGCCGCTTCGATCATGCGGTCCTCAATCGCGCGCTCCAATACGCCCTCGAGCGGAAACGCATCCAGCTCCAGCTCAAGCGCAACAACGACGATCTCGAACGCCGCGTCGCGGATCGCACCGCCGCCCTGCTCGACATGAATATCCGGCTCCAGCAGGAGGTCGCCGAGCGGAAGAAGGCGGAGGCTTCCGTGGTCGAATCCAACCGCTCGCTCGCCGACGCCCTCACGCGGCTCGAAGCCACGCAGGATCAAGTGATCCGCCGCGAGCGCATGCACGCCCTCGGCCGCATGGCCCACGGCATGGCGCACGATTTCAACAACGCCCTCGCCCCCATCCTCGGCTTCACCGAGCTGCTCCTCATGAAGCCGGAGCTGCTCGCGGATCAGGAAAAAGTGCGCGGCTATCTCGAGATGATCCTCGCCGCCGCCAGGGAAAGCGAGAGGGTCACCAGCCGGCTCCGCGAGTTCTCCCGCTACCGCGACGCGAATGAATATAACGCCGCGGTGGTCATCAATGACATCGCTCTGCAGGCCATCTCGATCACCCAGCCGCGCTGGAAGGATCAGGCCCTCGCCGCGGGCATCAATATCGAGATTCGCACCGAGTTTGGGAACGTCCCGACCGTCCCTGGCAATGAACAGGAACTCCGCGAACTCCTTGTGAGCCTCATCTTCAACAGCGTCGATGCCATCCTCAAACGCGGCCAGATCGTCGTCCGCACCGCGGTGCGCGGACGCTGGCTCGTGCTCACTGTCTCCGACGATGGCGTGGGCATGAGCGAAGAAGTCCGCGCGCAATGTCTCGAGCCCTTCTTTTCGACCAAGGAAGAGGAAGGCAACGGCCTCGGCCTGGGCAGCGTCTATGGCATCGTCCGCCGCCACGAGGGCCAGCTCGACATCCAGAGCGAGCTGGGCCGGGGCACCACCGTCGCCATCTCGCTCCCGATCGAGCGCGGCAATCGCGCTCCCGAAACGCCCAAGGTGGAAAAAGGCGCGAGCGAGCCGCTCCGCATCCTCGTGGTGGAAGACGAACCGCTGGTTCGCGAAGTCATCGGCGTCTATCTCGAAGAAGACAAACACACCATCACGCTCGCGGAGAATGGCCGCGATGCGCTGGAGAAATTCAAGCCGGGGGAATTCGATCTCGTGCTCACCGATCGCGCCATGCCGGAGATGAATGGCGACGAACTCGCCCTCGAGATCCGCAAACTCGATCCCGCGCAGCCCGTCGTGCTGCTCACCGGCTTCGGCGATCTCATGGCCGGCGCCGGCGAGAAGCCGCCCGGGGTCGATCTGGTCGTCGGGAAACCCTTCAATCTCGCGACGCTGCGGAACGCGCTCGCCACGGCGACGGGGCGGTAGAGCGAGTGTGCCTTTCCAGGCCCCTCGCTGGGGAGAGGGCCAGGATCCAAGTGCCAAATTCCAGGAAGCTCCAAAGGCGAAGGGCGGAGAAATCGCAAGAAAGCGCGCAGTCCACGGAGTGCGTGGCAAGACGAGAAGGCCACTTGAAATTTCTCCCCTTGAATCCTGAATCTTACTTGGAATCTGGTACTTAAATCCTGGCCCTTTTCCCCAGCGAGCGGCCTGGAAGGCACACTCGCTCTACGGCCTCCTTGCTTCATCGGGAGCTGTCCATAGACTACCCGCCCCATGCTTCCTCCGCGCCTTTCCCCGCTCCTCCTCGCGCTAGCCTTCGTCCCCGCCGTCTTTGCTGCGGAGATCGCTGGTGGCAGGGCCACCACCGGCACGCTGAAGCCCGACCCACGCGCGCCGGAGCCGCACCTCCAGCCCGCTTCCGATGAGGCGCGGAAGGCGATGGCAAAATTCCAACTGCCCGCCGGCTTCACCGCCGATGTGTGGGCCGCGGAACCGATGCTCGGGAATCCCGTCGCCTTCACCATCGACGAGCAGGGCCGCGTCTTCACCTCCGAGACGTATCGCTACCGCAGCAGCGTCCTCGATATCCGGCACTACATGTTCATGCTCGAAGACGACATGGCGTGCCGCACCACGGACGACCGCATCGCGATGTCGAAACGCAACTTTCCCAACGACTGGCCGGAACTCGAAAAGCAGACGGAAATCGTGCGCGTGATCGAAGACACGAATGGCTCGGGCAAAGCCGACTCGTCGCGCATATACGCCGATGGCTTCAATACGATGCTCGACGGCATCGCCTCCGGCGTCCTCGCGCACGACGGCCAGGTCTTCCTCACGAACATCCCGAATCTCTGGCGCATGAGCGGCATGAAGCCCGACGGGCGCGCGGAGAAAAAGGAATCGCTGAGCTTCGGCTACGGCGTGCGCTTCAGCTTCACCGGCCACGACATGCACGGCCTCGCGCTCGGGCCCGATGGACGGCTCTACTTTTCCTTCGGCGACCGCGGCGCGCACGTCGTGACCAAGGAAGGGAAGACCCTCGCCTTCCCCGATGAAGGCGCCGTCTTCCGCTGCGAACTCGACGGCTCGCACATGGAACTCGTCCATCGCGGCCTGCGCAATCCGCAGGAACTCGCCTTCGACGACTACGGCAATCTCTTCACCGGCGACAACGACTGCGATCAGGGCGACCGCGAGCGCTGGGTGTACATCGTGGAGGGCGGCGACTCCGGCTGGCGCGTCGGCTGGCAGCACCCGCCCCTCGGCAAGGAGCGCAACATGTGGCTCACGGAGAAGCTCTGGATGCCGCGCGAGAAAGGCACGCCCGCGTGGGTGCTCTCACCGGTAATGAACATCCCCGACGGCCCGAGCGGCGTCGTCCACAATCCCGGCACCGGCCTGCCCGCGGAATACGACGACGCCTTTTTCGTCTGCGGCTTCAAGGGCTCGAGTGCGCGCTCCGCGATCTCGTGGTGGAAAGTGAAGCCGCAAGGCGCGGGCTTCGCCGTCGAGAAATCGCCCGCCGTCTTCGTGGATAACGTGCAGG
The DNA here is from genome assembly GCA_041751075.1 of Chthoniobacteraceae bacterium. GTDB lineage: Bacteria > Verrucomicrobiota > Verrucomicrobiia > Chthoniobacterales > Chthoniobacteraceae > JANNXQ01. The sequence goes on along the minus strand of JBGSYE010000386.1, from coordinate 7,929 downwards.
CAACCGACGTGGATTTCGGCCCCGACTCGCGGATGTACTTCAGTGAGTGGGGCGAAGGCTGGGAAGGCACCGGCCGCGGCCGCATCTTCAAACTCGAACACCCCGCCGCCCGCGCCGAGCAGGCCGCGCAGATCGCGGAAGTGCAGCGGTTGTTGAAGGAAGGATTCGCCAATCGCTCAGGGGACGAACTTGTGAAACTGCTGGGGCATAAAGATCAGCGCATTCGTCTGCGCGCGCAGTGGGCGCTGGCCGCCAAACAGGATCTACCGCCGACGTTGCTTCACACCGCGCTGGAGAGCAAGCACCGGTTGGAGCGGCTGCACGCCCTCTGGGCCGTCGGCCATCATGCCCGCCTCGCGGGTCGCCGCATTGCCGGCGCGGATAGCACCATTCTTACATCGATCGCCGGTATCATGAACGACCCGGACCCCGAAGTACGCGCGCAAGCGACAAAGGTCGTCGGGAAATCCACTTCGCCGGAGGTGCTTCTCCGGTTGCTGAAGGCGCTGTTGGATACCAGCGCCCGCGTACGCTTTTTTGCCGCACAGAGCATCGCGAATCTCGATGCACAGGACGCCGAAACTGCGCTCCCCTTAGTGATTCGCATGTTGCGAGAGAACGGCGACGCAGACGAATTCCTGCGTCACGCTGGGGTGATGGCTCTGTGCACCATCGGGTCCGATGGAATCGCGCGCGCCACCAGAGACCCGTCGAAGAGCGTTCGTCTCGCTGCCCTGCTAGCGATGCGCCGCACCGAGGACATCAGGATCGCGAACTTTCTCTCCGATTCCGAGCCGGCTCTAGTGCAGGAGGCCGCCCGCGCGATCAACGACGTAGGCATCGCCTCCGGCTATCCCTCGCTTGTCGCGCTGCTCGCAAAACCACCGGACGATGAGAACCTGACGCTCCGCGCGCTCAATGCCGCCTTCCGTTCCGGCGATGCCGCGGCGCTGGCGAAGTTTGCGGCGGATACTTCGCGCGCGGAGCCGCTGCGCGTCGAGGCTCTCAAGCTCCTCGGTTTGTATGCGAAGCCGCCACAACGCGACCGCGTAGCCGGCGTTTTCCGTCCGCTCGCCCCGCGCGATCCGCAGCCGGCAACTGCCGCGCTCAATAGCATCAGCCACCTGTTTTTTGTGAAAGACGCGCCCATCGCCGACGCCGCGATCCAAGCGGCGGTCGCACTCGACGCCAAGCAGTCCGCCCCACTGCTGCTCGACCTGATGAGGAAACCTGCCATCGCACCCAAAGTGCGCGGTGCGGCATTGCGCGCCCTCGGTGGATTCGAGGCGGCGGAACTGTCCGAGGCCATCAAGCTCGCGCTCACGGATAGCGCCGCGTCCCTCCGCGTCGAAGCCAGCGCGATGCTCGGCAAGCTCGATCCTGAGGAATCCGCGAAGCAACTCAGCGCGGCCTTTGCCAGTGCGGAACCGGCGGAGAAGAAGCAAATCCTCGTCGCCCTCGGCGGCCTCAAGGGCACGGGCGCCGATGCCGCGCTGACCACGCTCTTCGCCGAATTCCAGTCCGGCAAGATTCCCGCCGAAGCGCAGCTCGAACTCCTCGAAGCCGTCGAGAAGCGCGCGAATCCCGAACTGAAGGCGAAGTTCACTGCATGGCAGCAGACCCTGCTCACCGCGACCGATCCCCTCGCCCGCTTCGCCTTCGCCATGGCCGGCGGCGACAAGGACGCGGGCGAGACGCTCTTCAAAGAGCACGCCCTCGCGCAGTGCCTGCGCTGCCACAAGATCGGCGAAAGCGGCGGCGACGCCGGCCCGGCCCTCACCGACATCGCCGCTAAGAAAGACCGGCGTTACCTGCTCGAAGCCATCGTGAATCCCAACGCCACCAACGCCGAGGGTTTCCAGAGCGTGATGGTCACGACGAAGAGCGGCGACGTGCAGATGGGCGTGGTGAAGGAAGAAACCGCCGACACGCTCTCGCTCCAGATGCCTTCGCCCGGCGCGCCGCTCGTGACCGTGAAGAAAGCCGACATCGCTACGCGTGAAGCAAGCGCCGCGAGCGGGATGCCGCCCGGGATGGGCGAGATGCTCAGCCGCCGCGACCTCCGCGACCTCGTCGAGTACGTCTCCACCCTCAAATAACCCCATGCCTTTCCACCTCACTCCCCTCACCCGCCGCAGCTTCCTCCGCCGCTCCCTCGCCGCCGGCGCCGGCGTCCTCGCGCTGCCCACTCTCCGTGCGGCGGCTTCCGACCCGGATCGCTGGGCGCTGCTCTCGGATACGCACATCGCCGGCGATCCCGCCGCGATCAACCGCGGGGTGAACATGGCTGCGAATCTCCGTGCCGCCGTCGCTGAAGTGCGCGCGCTCGCCACTGCGCCAGCGGGGCTGATCATCAATGGCGACTGCTCGCTCGATGCCGGCTACGCGCCGGACTACGCCACGCTCACGGAACTGCTCACCCCGCTTCACAAAGCCGCGCTGCCGCTGCACTTCACTCTCGGAAATCACGACGAGCGCGACGTCTTCTGGAACTCACTCAAGGGCGCCCGCACAGCGACGCCGCCCGTCTTCAGCAAACACGTCTCCGTGCTCGAGACGCCGCGGGTGAATTGGTTCCTGCTCGATTCACTCGACGTCACCGATCGAACACCCGGCCGCCTCGGAAACGAGCAGCGCGCCTGGCTCGCGCAGGCGCTCGACGCCCGCCCCGCCAAGCCGGCGCTGCTCGTGATGCATCACAATCCCATCGCTGCGCCCGGCAAAAAGACCGGCCTGCTCGACACCGAGGAATTACTCGCGCTCGCGCTCCCCCGCCGCCAGGTGAAGGCGATCTTCTACGGCCACACCCACACCTGGCGCTTAAGCGAATGCGAGGGCCTGCATCTCGTGAATCTCCCCGCCGTCGCGTATCCGCACAATCCGGTGGAGGTCACGGGATGGGTGGGCTGCAAGCTGCGGGAAAACGGCGCATCGCTGGAATTGCGCGCTCACGACACCACCCACACCGCGCATGGCAAAGTGACCGAGATCGCCTGGCGCCTGTAGCGGCGGTCTGCGACCGTCACTGATTTCCGCGGGCAGCGGCGGCGCGGGGCCCGCCGCCTCCGCTCACGATGCGCGCGACGGCCAAAGATCGCCGCTACAAACGGGTCAGCGGATTCTCGCGCGTCTCCAGCGGGAAGGTGACGCGCTTTCCGCCGAGCCGGTGCGACTCGAAGACACCGGTGATCATCTCCACGATGACCCGTCCATCGTGCGCACTGCACAGCGGCTGCCGGTCTTCGCGGATCGCGGCGAGGAGGTCGCGCGCTCCGACGAGGTGCCGCATCACTTCCTTGCCGATGCCGGCGGGCGATTCCGGCTGGCCAATTCCCATCGAGCTGATCGGCACCCACGCGCGCGGCTCTTTCACCGGTTGGAAGGGACTGCCCGGGAGCAAGTGCGCGAGCGGGTCCGCGTCGATGCGGAGGTCGATGATCCCCTTGGTACCGATAAGCTGCAGGCCAAACCCCGCCTGCTTCTCGCCCGCATTCTGCACCGAATCGAAAAACGCCGGCACGCCGCGCTCCATCTCGAAGCGCGCGTGCACCTCGTTTCCGGCGAGCGATCCGAGACCTTCGTCGCCTTCCTTCACATCGGCGCGCACCACGGGGCGGCCATCTTGCAAGACCGACGCCGAGCACGCGAGCGGGCGGCCGGCGAAGTAATGCACGAGATTCAGCAGGTGCGAGCCGAGCACCCAGAGATCGAGCGATCCACCGCGCGTGTCCTCCTTGCCCCGCGCGCGCACCTCCAGCAGTCGCCCGATCGCGCCATCCGCCACGAGACGCGTGATCGTCGGCAGCACCGGGTTCCAGCGATTGCGATGCGCGATGGCGAGCTTCACTTTCGCGGCATCGCATGCGGCGATGATTTCATCCGCCTCCGCGAGAGTGCGGCAGAAGGGCTTCTCGATATAGATGCCGCGCACCCCGGCGCGGACCGCGGCGAGCACCGCCTCGCGATGCTGATCGACGTGCCTCATGCCGATGGCGGCAATTTCCGGCTTCGTCTCCGCAAGCATCGCGCGGTAGTCGGTGTGGCCTTTCGCGAGGCCCAGTTTCTTCACCGCCGCGGCGAGGCCCTTTTCATCCGGGTCGGCAACGCCGGCGATTTCCACTTCGGGCAACGCCAGCCACATCGCGTCGAGTCCGTGTCCGAATCCGCCGCGGCCGGTGTGGCCGATGATGCCGATGCGCGGTCTGGGGGAAGCGTCCGCGGCCCTGGCGGCGATGGCGAAGCTGGCGGCGGCAGTCGTGGTGAGGAATTGGCGGCGGTGCATGGCGAACGTACTACCGGCGGCCCGCCGGTATCCTAGAATCCGACAAATGCTCACGGTCGGAACACAGGCATCCTGCCTGTGCGGCCAGCGGGCTTCCAGCCTGCCTTGCTCAGCCTCGGCGGCCAGGATGCCCACCTGCCGCACAGCCTGGAAAGTTGTGTTCCGATTTGTCGGATAGCTTCTATCGCCAAATCACCGGCGGGCCGCCGGTGGTACGGAGAAGGGGCGCGCAAACTTGAATCCCGCGAGCGGGGGCGAGAGCGGTGCTTCTTTGCCGAAGCCGAGCGCGTGGAAGCTCGTGCCCAGCATCGTCGGATGCATCAGCGTCTTGTAGGCGCGCAGCTCGGGCATCTCCGGCACCGCGTCGTCGCGGAAGTGGAGCTGACCAAGGCCGACCATGAAATGATGCTGATCGGTCCAGCCGTCGAGGCTCAGGCCGGCCCGCTCGGCGCGCTCGACGAGGCTGGTGAATTCGACATGTGCAGTGAGGTCGAGTTCCCCAGGAAGCGCGAGCGGGTCGGGCTCGATGCGATGCCCGCGGCAGGCGCGGAGCGTGCCAGTGCGGCGCTCCGGCGCGAAGAAGTCATCGCGTCGAAATCCGTAGTCGATGGCCAGCACCCAACCGCGACAAAGTCGCGCGGCGACTGCCTCGATCCACGCGAGTGCTTCGAGATTCACCTCGGTGACGTAGCCGGCGGGCACCGGCGGGATCGTTGCGACCTGCGCGCGGAGAGCGTCGGAGCTGAGAGCTGCGTCGGTGAAGACGAATGCGTCGTCGCGCACGGCGACGTGCCGCTCGAGCCATTCGGAGTTCGTCCACTTCACGAGATGCACCGGCATGGCATCGAGCAGCTCATTGGAAAAGTGGACGCCGGTGAAAGGTGCCAGCTCAGCGAGCGTCTCACACCACGTCGCACTTTCTCCGAGCGCCCTCTGCTGCGCCGCGCGCAAGTCGGCGATCGGCTCGACGATCCGATACGTAGTCGCCGCGCGGCACTCCGGCGCGGTCACGCGCAGCATCTCCAGCACATCGCGCGCGAAGTCCCCGCGATGCGCGCCCTGCTCGACGATCGAGAAATCCGCGGGCCGTCCGAGCCGCTCCCACATTTCCGCAAACTGACGCGCGAGCAATCGTCCGAAGAGCGGCCCAACGCTGACATTCGTAAAAAAGTCGCCGCTCCGTCCGATGACCGCGCGCCCGCTTCCGTAGTAGCCGTGCTCGGGATCGTAGAGTGCCGCGGCCATGAAATCGCGGAACGGGATCGGCCCGTCGCGGGCGATGCGGTCGCGGAGAAGCTCAGTCACGCCCCTTCGTTTCCCAAGCGGCGCGCGGGAAGGCAAGCACCCGTAGAGCGAGCAGCCTGAAAGGCGCGCTCGCCTACGGAGCAAACTCCCAGCGCTGCGATCTGGCGCCCGCGCCCTGCCCGCGCACTTCCACCCAATCGAGCTCCACTGGAGCGGCGTGCGCGGGAAGGTAGAGCCGCAGGGTGCCGATCGGGCCGGGCTGCGGGATCGCCACGGAAAGTTCGCGCCAATCGCCGGCGGCCACTTCAAACGCCACGGACTTCGCATCCGCGCCACCACCCGCTTGTCCCGAAGGCAGCCACTCCACCTTCCCCGCGCCGCCCTGGGCGCTGCGCGCGCGGAATGCCACCACCGCAGGTCCGGCGGTCCTGCCCATCGCGTATCCGAGGAAAGCGGCGTCCGGCTTGCCTTTGCCCGTCATCGTGAGGACGCCATCCCGCACGACCGCTTCGCATTGCCGTGCTTTCCAGCCTTCCAGCGGATCATCGGCATTCTTCGGATTCGCGGGCCTCGCGAGCGGGACGTTGAAGGCGGGATTTGGCTGTGGAAAGGTCGCTCCGGTATCGGCGAGGAAGGCGTCGATGAGCGCGTCCATTTCTTTCACGCGCGCGGGTTGAGCGGCGGCGAGGTTCTTCGCTTCGCTGAGGTCGTCACGGAGATTGTAGAGTTCAAACCGCACTTCATCCGTGAGATCGGCGCCGAACCAGCGGAGGAGTTTCCAGTCGCCTGAGCGCACCCAGACGCCACCCGCGCGGCCGGGGCTCTTCCCGTGCGGAAAGTAGTTGAAGAAGGCCTGCCGTTCGATGCCCCCTTCCGATTTGAGGACGCGCGCATAGCTCACGCCGTCGATCTTCTGCTGCGGCGGTTTCGGCAGCCCCAGCAGGTCGAGCAAAGTGGGATACAGATCGATATGCCCGACGATCGCCTCGCTGGTCGTCGCGGGCCGGATGCGGCCGGGCCACGCCCACATCAGCGGGACGCGCGTACCGCCTTCGTAGAGCGTGCCTTTGCCGTCGCGGAGCGGCGTATTCATCGTCGGCGGCTGATCGCCCGCCCACTTCCGCCAGTCGGCGAGGAGTTCGCTCTTGGTCTGCTCGGCCTTCGCCGTCTTCGCCGAGGAGGGCACGTTGCTGTGCGTGTTGCCGCCATTGTCGGAGTTGAAAACGACGATCGTGTTTTCGGCGAGACCGTTCTTTTCCAGCGCGGCGAGGATGCGTCCGAAGCACTCGTCCACGCTCTTCAGCATCGAGGCCATGATCGGATTGCCTTGGGCGCCACGCGGATCTTTCTTCGCCGCAAAGACCTTCGTGTATTCCTCCTTGTGTCCCCACGGACCGTGGACGCCGTAGTTCCAGAGGTTCAGGAAGAAAGGGCGATCCTTATTTTCCGCGATGAATTGCTCCGCTTCCACCGCGAGTCGATCGACAATGTACTCGCCGGGCGGTCCATCGGTGATGGTGCCCACTCTCTTCTGTCCGCGCGGTTCGCCAGTCGGCTCGACTCCGTAAGGTGAAAAGTAATTCCCCGGCGGACCAGGATCGGGATGGCAGTGAAAGGCCACGTCGAAGCCCTGCTGCTCCGGCCAGTGCGGTTGCGTGAGCCCGATGTGCCACTTCCCGATGTGCGCCGTACGATACCCTGCATCGCGCAGCGCTTCCGCGAGCGTGTACTCGGAGGGCTCCATGAAGTTTTTACTCTCCGGCGTCCGGGTCGCCTGGTTCGGCGGCGCAGTATCGGGCAGGAACTTGTGCCCCGCCGGCTGCGGTGGCTGATGCCCGCTCGCGGTCGTGACGCCGTGACGTGCGGAATACTTCCCGGTGAGCAGGCTCACCCGGGTGGGCGAGCACAGCGGCTGCGCGTAGGAGTCGGTGAAACGCATCGCCCGCGCCGCAAAGCGGTCGATGTGCGGCGTCTCGTAGTACTTCGAGCCATAGACCCCGCAGTCCATCCAGCCCATGTCGTCCACGAGGAAGACGACCACGTTTGGCTTTGCCGTGACGCGCTCGGCACCGGAAAGATCGGAGAGCGCGGCCAGGAGGAGGAGAGCGGGGAAGAGAATTGCCTTCATGCGATGAGGAGAAGGGGCGAAACCCACGGATCTTAGAGGGCGGCAAGAACGGTGGTGACTACCTCCTCATCTTCATCCTCGTGATCTTCATCCTTGGAGTTGGAAGTGGGCGAGCTCATGATGAAAGCCGAGGCGGCCGACAGCGCGCCCAAGGACGACGGCCTCGACATCCCCGCCGAACTCACGCGGCGGCAGAAGCGCCGGGAGGCATTGAAAAAAGCGCGCGCCGTGATCGAGGAACGCGCCCGCGAGCGAGCCGCCAAAGAGCGGCCCG
>JBGSYE010000385.1:0-3177 GCA_041751075.1 Chthoniobacteraceae bacterium | reverse complement strand
CGAGGTCTTCCACTTTCCACAGGATCACGGCCTGGGTGACGCCGTCTTTCACGTAGGCCTGGTTCTCGCTGGGCAGGCCGAGGCCGAGGACTTTGATCGCGCCGGCTTTGCCCGCCTGCTTTACCGCTTCCGCGGCGCCGGGCACGGCGGGCGAGCAGATGGCCATGATGCATTTCAAATCCGGATAGGCGCCGATCAGGTTGGTGGCTTCCTGCTGCGCTTTGTCCTTCTGATCATCGCACGCCTTGGTGGCGACGAGTTTCATATTCGGATACTTCTCCGCGAGGCGCGCTTCGATGTGTCGGCGCCACTCGTTCATGTTCGCGGCGGTGAGCGTGGCGGTGATGATGGCGAATTCGCCTTCGCCGCCGGTGAGCCGCGCGGCTTCGTCCATGAGCGTGTTGCCGATGCCTTCGGAGGTGGCCTGGTTCACGAAGAAGCTGCGGGCGTCGGGGTTCGCATCGGAGTCGTAGGTCACGACTTTGATGCCTTTGTCCTGCGCCTTCTTCAGCGCGGAACTGAGGCCGTCCTTGTTCTCGGCGGCGGCGGCGATGACATCGACTTCCTGCGTGATCCAGTTTTCGACGATCTCGTTCTGCTTCGCGGAGTCGGTGTTCGTGGGGCCGTCAAAGAGCAACGTCGCGCCGAGTTCGCTGGCGGCGGCCCGCGCGCCTTTTTCCACGGTGACGAAGTATTGGTTGCCCTTGCTCTTCGGGAGCAGCGCGATGAGCAACTCCTTGCCGTCGCCAGTGCCGGCGGAGTCGCCGGATTTATTGCAGGCGGTGAAGGCGAGGATGGGGAGGAGGAGAAGCGGGAGCAGGCGTTTCATAGCTGGGAAAGTTTGGCGGAGGGTTTCGGCAAGCTAGCGGGAGTGAATCGGGGTCGGTCCAGCGATTTCTCGCGCGCGCAGCGGGTGAGCAGCATCCATCACCACCCAGAGTCACAGCCGGACGGTCTGTGCGCGGTGGCGGCGCGATGTATCCCGCGACTTTCGTCGGCAAACCGCGCGCGGCGGCGGGCGTGCCGCCGGAGGTGGTCTTTGCGACCAAACCCGAGATCGCCGTGGCGCTCTTGCGGCAAATGGTGGCCGCTGGAGTCGCGCCCGCTCCGGTGCTTGGCGATGAGGTCGATGGAGCCCCCAGCGAACTGCGCGCGGCCCTGCGCGAGTTGGGCCTGGAGTATTTTCTCAATGCCGGCGGCGATCTGCTGGCCTGGACCCAGGCACCCCGGACGCGCCTGGCCAAAAAACACTGGGGCCTGCGCGAGGGCGAGCCGTGGGAAGCGGTCTTGCGGGCGATCCAGCCGTGGCTGGTGCGGTGGCTCGGGTGCTGCCCTGCTGCCCGACCAGATGGCCGTCAAAATTTCTTGATTCCACGTACCAGAGTAAGCCTAGCCTGCACGGATCACGGGGCGCGCGGACGTATTCCGCGACTTCAGTCGGCCAAACCTCTCCGCGTTCTGAGCGCGACCGGGTTGGCGAGCGGTGCGCCGACTAAAGTCGCGGAATACATCGCGCGGCCACCGCGCACCGACCGTCCCGCAGTTACTCAAAGCGGTGATCAATGCTAATCGTTCGTTACGTTCCCGATTGACCCCGCAGCCATGCACACCTCCGCCTGCCCCGATTTTCATTCGACGCTGCTGAGCCGGCGTCACGCGCTGAAAGTCGGCGGACTCGGCTTGCTCGGGCTGACGATTCCGGGCCTTCTCCGCGGCGAAGCCCTGCAAGTGGCGCCGAAGATCAAGGCGCGGGCGAAGTCCGTGATCTTCCTTTTCCAATGGGGTGGGCCTTCGCACATCGACATGTTCGACATGAAGCCGGACGCGCCGGAAGGCATCCGCGGACCTTACAAAGCGATGTCGTCCAAGGCCGATGGTATCCAGGTCTGCGAGCATCTGCCGAAGACGGCGAAGATCATGGACAAGGTGACGCTCATCCGCTCGATGCATCACACGATGAAGAATCACAACTCGGCGGGTTACTACGCGCTCACCGGACACGCGCCGCCGAGCGACGATCAGCGCTTGCGCGATTCGCTCGATCTCTTCCCGGCCTACTCCTCGATCGTCGATCGCTTCGCGCCGGGACGCGGCGAGATGCCGACCTCGGTTTCCTACCCGCATGTCATCGCCGACGGCTCGGCGACGCCCGGCCAGCACGCCAGCTTTCTCGGCAAGGCGCACGATCCCCTGCTCGTCCTGCAGGATCCGAACGCGTCGTCGTTCGCGCTGCCCGAGCTGAGTCTGCCGGAAGGCATCCCTTTTGAGCGGCTCCAGGCGCGGCGCGGACTCCAGCAACTCGTGGATGCGCAGGCGCGGATGCTCGATTACTCGGCGCAGGCGCGCGGGCTGGATCGCTATTACGAAAAGGCGATCGCGATGCTGCAATCGCCGAAGCTGCGCGACGCCTTCAATCTCAGCGCCGAGCCGGAGAAAGTGCGCGAGGCCTACGGACGCACGACCTACGGCCAAAGCTGCCTGCTCGCGCGCCGGCTCATCGAAGCGGGGACCAAATTCGTCACGGTGTATTTCGATGATTCGATCGGCGGCCGCAGCGTCACCGACGGCGGTTGGGACACGCACGGATTCGATAACACGCGCATGTTCCCAATCATCGAAAAGCGCCACCTGCCGATCACCGAGCAAACGCTGCCGACGCTGCTGAACGATCTCGATGACCGCGGGCTGCTCGACGACACGCTGGTCGTCTGGGCGGGCGAGTTTGGCCGGACGCCGAACATCAACAAAAACGTGAGCCGCGACCACTGGCCGCAATGCTACACCACGCTGCTCGCCGGCGGCGGCGTGAAGCGCGGCTTCGTCCACGGCGCGAGCGACCAGCAGGGCGCGTATCCCGCGGAAGATCCCGTGCGGCCCGACGATCTCGCCGCGACGATCTTCCACGCGCTCGGCATCGACCCGCACACCGAGATGCGCACCGCCACCGACCGGCCCGTCGCCATCAGCGAAGGCAAGCCGGTGCTAAACGTCTTCGCGTAAGGCGCGGGGAGCGGCGGGCGTTCGTCCTCCTGATCCTGATTCCTGATCCTTCCGAAAGCGGATCAAGATCAGGAATCAAGATCACGGAGCAGGATGGTCCGCCCGGTCGATGGCGGGTTCCGCCGAGGCGACGGAGGAGCGTGCCATCCACCGATCTTCCCTTCAACCGACACGCCG
>JBGSYE010000384.1:0-6202 GCA_041751075.1 Chthoniobacteraceae bacterium | reverse complement strand
CCCGATCACCGCGCTCCGGGCGGTCGCCGCCTTGCGCACCCGGCGGACGGGCCATCGCTTCACCGCGCTCCTGCATCGCAGCTTTGCGGCTGAGTTTCACGCGGCCCTTTTCGTCCACGCCGATGACCTTCACCCAGATCGTCTCGCCCAGCTTGATCACGTCTTCGGTGCGGTTCACGCGGAAGTCGGCGAGTTCGCTGATGTGGCAGAGGCCGTCCTTGCCGGGCAGCACTTCGACGAAGGCGCCGAATTCCTTGATCGTCACGACTCTGCCCTGGTAGATCGCGCCGACTTCCATCTCGGCGAACATGCCGTCGATGATCTGCTTGGCGCGGGCCATGCCGTCGGGGTTGTTCGAGTAGATGCGGACCAGGCCGTCGTCATCGACGTTAATTTCGCAACCGGTCTCGGCGACGATGCCTTTGATGTTCTTGCCGCCGGGGCCAATGAGCATCCCGATCTTGTCGGGGTTGATCTTGATGGTCTCAATGCGCGGGGCGTATTTGCTCAGCTCGGCGCGCGGGGCGGCGAGGGCTTCGGCCATGACGGCGAGCACCAGCATGCGCGCGTCGCGGGTGCGATAGACGGCTTCTTCCATCATCCGCAGCGAGATGCCGGGCAACTTGAGATCGAGCTGGAATCCGGTGACGCCGGTGTCGGTGCCGCAGAGTTTGAAGTCCATGTCGCCGAAGTGATCTTCGCTGCCGATGATGTCGTTGAGCATCGTGTAGCGCTTGAGCGTGGCGCCGTCGTATTCAGTGACGAGGCCGCAACTGATGCCAGCGACGGGCTTCTTGATCGGCACGCCTGCGTCCATGAGCGCGAGCACGCCGGAGCAGACGCTGGCCATCGAGGTGGAGCCGTTCGACGACATGACTTCGCTGCTCACGCGGATGGCGTAGGGGAAGTCGAGCACGCTTGGGATGACGGCCTCGATCGAACGCTCGGCGAGCGCGCCGTGGCCGATCTCGCGGCGGTTCATGCCGCCGGTGCGGCCGGTCTCGCCGACGGAGAAGGGCGGGAAGTTGTAGTGCAGGATGAAGCGCTTGCTGGTCTCGCCGCCGGTGTAGCCGTCGAGATCCTGGGCTTCCTCCGCGGGAGCGAGGGTGGCGAGGGCCACGGCCTGCGTTTCGCCGCGGTTGAAGATGGCGCTGCCGTGCGAACGCGGGAGCATGCCGACTTCGGCGCTGAGCGGGCGGATGGCATCGGGGCCGCGGCCGTCGGCGCGGACGTTTTTGTCGAGGATGCTGATGCGGAAGGCCTTCTTCTGGAGATAGTCAAAGGCCTGGCTGACCTCGAACTTCGACGCCTCGGGGAACTTCGCCACGATGGCTGCGGTGACTTCCTCCTTGAGCGCGCCGATGGCTTTCGAGCGGGCGACTTTGGTCGGATTGTAGATCGCGGCTTCGATGCGGTCGCCGGCGACGGAGTAGGCGACTTCCATGAGCTCTTCCCGCACGGTGAAGAGCGGCACTTCGCGCTTCGCCTTGCCGACTTTCGCAGCGAGTTCGATCTGCGCGGCGATGAGCTTGCCGGCTTCTTCGTGGGCGAATTTCAACGCGGCGACGAAGTCCTCCTCGGGCAGTTCGTCAGCGGCGCCTTCGATCATGATGACGTCGTCTTTCGTGCCGACATAGACGAGATCGAGGTCGCTCGACTCCCGCTGGCTGTGGCCGGGGTTCACGATGAATTGCCCGTTGACCCGCGCGACGCGCACCGCGGCGACAGGACCGGCAAAAGGGATGTCGCTGACCATGAGCGCGGCGCTCGCGCCGTTCATCATGAGAATGTCAGGATCGTGCTCGCCGTCGGCGCTCAGGAGGATGCCGATGATCTGGGTGTCGTAGAGGTAGCCTTTTGGGAAGAGCGGACGCAGCGGGCGATCCGTCATGCGGCAGGTGAGGACTTCCTTTTCCGTGGGCCGGCCTTCGCGCTTGAAGTAACCGCCGGGAAATTTGCCGACTGCCGCCGCCTTTTCGCGATACTCGACGGAGAGCGGGAACCAGTCCTGGCCTTCCTTGATGCTGGTGGCCGAGACGGCGGAGACGAACATGATGGTCTCGCCGCTGCGGACGGTGACGGCGCCGTCCGCGAGATTCGCGAGCTTGCCGGTTTCGATGGTGATGGGATTGGGCCCGACGTGGGCCGTGACTTGATGGATCATGGGTGTTGCTTTCGTGTGTTTGCGCCGGACACCCATTTGGCCGCTCGGGCGGCTAGCTCGTAGCCCGGGACTTTCTCGTGGACTCTTCCTCTTGATCTTCCTCTTCCTCTTCCTCTTTCGTCGGCGATGCAGAGGAGGAAGATTAAGAGGAAGAGGGACGTGAAAGCCCGGGGCTAAGACTAGGCCCGAACTGGAAACGGGTGCCGGCTGGTGGTTTTCCTATTTACTGATGCTCCGCCGCGGCGACATGCCGGGCAGAAGGGGAAAGGGATGCTGGGGGCTGAAACAGTTCGCCCGCGAGAGCATCGCGGGCGGACTGGATTCAAAATTCGTGCGGTGTTATTTCCGCAGACTCAATTTCTCGAGCACGTTCTTGTATCGATCGGTCGCCGTGCGCTTGAGGTAGTCCAGGAGCTTGCGGCGGCGGGCGACGAGCATCAGCAGGCCGCGACGCGAGGAGTGATCCTTGACGTGGGATTTTAGGTGCTCGGTCAGGTGATTGATCCGCGCAGTCAGGAGGGCGATTTGCACATCAGCGCTGCCCGTATCTTTCTCGTGGATGCGAAGCGTCTGGATGTCCGTGGTTTCAGTCATATCGATTTTTAGGAGCCGCGAAGTATCGGGAGGGCAGGGGTCATTGCAAGCAGTTCCTTCGCGGATTTTCCGCACCTGCGGGGACGGATGTATCCGGGTGCCAGAGCGCAGGAAATCCCAAGCTCCAAGCATCAAAGGGTCTTCGGTCATGCGGCGCCTTCTTCGGAGCTTGGGGTTTGAACTGGGTGCTTTTTTCCCAGCGTCGGACAAACGCCGACTCCGAGAACCCGCGTTCCGCTGGCACCTGACGTGCTTTTCCCTCGGCCATGCTGACGTTCTCCTATCAAGCCCGCGATGCGGCTGGAAAAACCATCTCGGGTGTTCAAGAGGCCATCAACGAGGACAACGCCATCAATACCTTGATGGGCCGCGGCCTGATGGTGCTTTCGATCCAGCAGAAGGCTGGCGGAAAATCATTGTCGAAGCCGGGGAAGGTCTCGGAGACCGACCTCGTGCTTTTCACCCGGCAGCTCGCGACGATGGTCGATGCAGGTCTCCCGCTCGTCACCGGCCTCACGGCGCTTTACGAGCAGGCCGATCCGAAGAAGCAGGCGGGTCTCCGCCGCGTGGTCGGCGAAGTGAGCGCGACGGTCCAGCAGGGCGATTCCTTTTTTGAGTCGATTTGCAAACATCCGAAAATCTTTCCGCGGCTCTACACGGCGATGGTGAAGGCGGGTGAAAGCGGCGGTCTGCTCGCGGAAATCCTCGATCGTCTCGCGAGCTTCCTGGAGTCCGCGGCGCGCCTGAAGAAGAAGGTGAAGTCCGCGATGACTTATCCGGTCATCGTGGTCTGCATCGCGGTGGCGATCACGACGTTCCTCATCGTGCGTGTGGTGCCAGTCTTCGGCGAAATCTTCGCCGACTTCGGCGCGCAGCTCCCCGGCCCGACGCAGTTCCTGCTCGATCTCAGCGCCTTCATTCGGAACCAGTGGTATTTCCTTCTGGCCGGAATTGGTGGGACCTTTTTCGGCGTGCGGACCTTTGTGCGCACGGAAAAGGGACGGCAGCTCTGGGATCAGTGGAAGTTGAAGCTCCCGATCTTCGGCCCGCTCGTTCACAAGATCTGCATGACGCGTTTTGCCCGCACCTTTGCGCAACTCATCCGCTCCGGCGTGCCGATCCTGGAGGTGCTCGACATAGTGGGCGACACTGCGGGCAACTACATGGTCGAGACCGCCATCACGCGGGTGAAAGCCGACATCGAGAAGGGCGATCACATGGCGAATGCGCTCGGCCGCGAACCCATCTTCCCGCCGATGCTCGTCCGCATGGTCAGCGCCGGTGAGCAGACCGGCAAGATCGACGCGATGCTCGAGAAGATGGCGGACTTTTGGGATGAGGAAATCGAGGCGATCCTCGACGCGCTTACATCGCTGATCGAGCCGCTGCTCATCGTCTTCCTCGGTGTGGTCGTCGGTGGCATCGTCATCGCGATGTTCCTGCCGATCTTCAAGCTCAACGACGTGGTCTCCAACGCGAAATGAGCGTCGCCGGCCCGCTCATTGCCCAGCCGCATGTGGCCCTCAATGAAGGGTCGCCCGAACGCCCAGGAGCAGCACGCCGTAGGCGACGCCGCCGATAGCGGCCAGCCGCCAGCGTGAAGCGGTGCGGCTGAGCCAGGCGATCTGATCGCGCAGCGTGTAGGGCATGCCGATCCAGAAAAGCGCAAAGCAGATCCAGACATAGACGAGCGAGACGAGCAGGAGCCGGCTCGTCTCCGGGCGAAGAAACGCCGCCTCCAGCAGCGGCTCGGCCGCCAGCAGCACCAGCATCCCGAGCGCGCGCGCGGCGAGGAATTCCTCCACGAACATGAGCGTGAGCACATAGGCGACCGGAACGAAAATGAGCAGGCGCGGACGCCACGGCGTGAACTCCCCGAGATCGACCTTCCACACGAGCAACTCGGCCCAGATGGCGACGATGGTGAAGAGCACCCACCCCATCGACTGCGAGCGCGGCAAGGCCTTCAGCCAGTCCTTCGTCGCCTGCGGCGCGAACACCGCGACGGCGTGGATGCCGATCAGGAAAAGCCCGGTGAGAATGAGGGCGAGTTCGAGCGAGAGCGGGTAGATCATGGATCGGGAGCGCGCCAGAGAACGCGCCGCGCCTCCTGCGCTCAAGCGAAATCCCCGCTATCTGCGCAGGGCATTGATCGACTCATCCAGTTTGTCGGCGATCGCCTGCACTTCGCCATGAGTCGGCGGATCGCTCACCGCCATGCCCAGGGTGGCGACGGCGTTGCTATTGGCGGAAGTCGAGCCGATTGCGGCGGCGAGGGCGGCCTGGGTGGCGCGGTGCTGCGTGTCGGCGTTGAGCGGGGCGTTGTTGACGGGTTTGGTCGCGTCGAAAGGCCTGGGAAAAGTAGTTTAGGGCTTTAGCCCGTCACGGCGTCCGTCGCGCCGAGGCGCGTCCAGGCGAGCTAAAGCTCGGGACTACTTTGCCGACGGCGCGGCGATCACTTTGCCGCGGATGAAGCGGGCGGGCGGGGTGCCGATGAGGACGTTGTCGCGCACTTTGAGCGTCGTGGCGGTGTCGAGCAGCACGGTGGTCGTCGCCCGGCTGAAGGAAGCGGCCTGGCCGCCCAGCGGCGTCCCGGCGCTCACTTGTACACGTCACCGCGCGGGCCGATGTGCCCGATGACAATGGTGTCCGCCGCGCGGTCGCGCAGGTAGATCACCCGCAGATCGCCGTGCCGCAACCGATGGTGGCCGGCCCACTCGCCGTGCATCGGCTTCACCCCTGGCATCGCCTCTGGGTTGCGCGCGAGTTCCTCGAGCTTGGCCACGAGTTGCGCCTTGATGCGCGCATCCATCTTATCAAGATAGCGCGCCGCGCGCTAGTGGACGACGAGCTTTGGCATCCGTTCACAACTCGGAGAGCGGCGTGAACGCGGCGCGATTGCCCGTCTCCCAATCGTGCCTGGCCTCCCGCAAATTCGCCATTGCCTCTTCGTCCAGGTCGAGGCCAAGCGCCTCGCTCAGCTCACAGAACTGCTCCCAGGGAATGATGACTTCCTTCGGCTGGCCCTGCTCGTCGCGGACGATCTTCTTTTGAATGGCGATCATGGCGCGACGGTAACGCATGAAAGAACGAATGTCACGGTGCGGCGATCACCTTTACTCGCATGAAGCGGGCGGGCGGGGTGCCGATGAGGAAGTTGTCGCGCACTTTGAGCGTCGTGGCGGTGTCGAGCAGCACGGTGGTCGTCGCGGGGCTGAAGGACGCGGGCTGGCCGCCCAGCAGCGTGCCGGCGCTTTGCACTTCGTAGGTAACGCCGAGGTGTTTCGTGAGCGTGATGGTGAGGTAGCCGCCCTCGGCGACGGGTGCGGGTGCGAGCGCGGCGTCGGGCAATGTCGGGTTGAGGCCGAAGGCGAGTTCCTCGAGTTCGGTGAGACCGTCGTGGTCGAAGTCATCGCCGGCGCTGTGTCCGGCGGTGGTGAGCCA
>JBGSYE010000383.1:0-1942 GCA_041751075.1 Chthoniobacteraceae bacterium | reverse complement strand
CCGTGCCATTCAGCTCGATGGGGAAGGGGACGAACTTCGAGTAATGCCGGATGATCCGTTCGACGTTCGACGCCTGCGCAAACTCCGTGTCGCGGAGCTGCACCACCACGCGCGTCCCGCGATCGATCGCCCCCGCCGCTTCGATCTCGTAACCCGTGCGCCCGTCGCTCGTCCAGATCCACCCCTGCTCTCCAGGCCGATACGACCGCGTATAGACCGTCACCTTTTCCCCCGCCATGAAGGCCGCGTAAAAGCCCACGCCGAACTGCCCGATCAAATTCGCGTCCCCCTTGTTCGCCTTGAGCTGTTCGAGGAAAGCCTTCGATCCCGAATGCGCGATCGTCCCGAGATTCTCGATCAACTCCTCGTGCGTCATGCCGAGGCCTGCGTCGGTGATGCTGATCGTCTTCGCCTGATCGTCCGTCGAGACGCTGATCTTGAGCGGCGTCTCCGCCTCGATGATCTCCGCACCCGAGGTCTGGAGAAACTTCAGCTTCTCCGAGGCATCCGCCGCATTCGAGATCAGCTCGCGGATGAAGATCTCCTGATCCGTGTAGAGCGAGTGCGTGACGATATCGAGCAGTTGCCCGATCTCGGCTTGGAAGGTGTGTTTCTCGGTGGTGATGGACATTGGGCCGCGAATGGTACTGAGCCTGCGCGCTTGCGCAAGTGGCACCCTCAGCCCCGCCGGTGCGCTATCGCAGCGGCGCGATCTCGGGGAATTCCATCCGATCGAACACCTCCGCCAACCGCAACTCGACGCCGAGGGATTGCAGCCGCACCGATGCCTCCCGCCCATGCACTGGCGTGAGCTGCCAGGTGCCATCCGCGAGCCGGAAGAAAACCTCGACCAGCGGTTGCTTCTGTGAGACGAGGACGTATTCGGCGAAGGACGGCAGCGTGCGGTAGTGCGCGAACTTTTGCCCGCGATCGTAGGCTTCGGTGGAATCCGAGAGCACTTCGACGATGAGTGTCGGATTCGTGATCATATCGTCGTGACCCGGCACACGCTCGAGCGGGCGGCAGACTACGGAGGCATCCGGGTAGGTGTAGAGTCCGGTGCTGGGGATGAAGACTCGGAGATTGCTGTCGTAGGGAGCGCAGCGGTGGCCTTTGAGAGCGTTGTGCAGTTCGCCCGTCACGCTCGCGATCAGCAGACTGTGCTCGGGGCTACCCCCTGCCATGGAAAAGATTTCCCCACCGTAGTACTCGCTCTTGTCGATCGCCGCGCGTTCGAGCCGGAGATACTCGTCTGGCGCGATGAAGGGCTTTTTCTGCGGGAGACCCATGTGCGCAGAGTAGCGGTCGTCCCGCGAGCGGGCAACTGCTTCGGAATTGCCTTCGCACCCCTCCCTGAGAGTAGAGTTGGCCATGCGTCGCTCCCTCCCGTTCGCGCTTCTTGCGCTGGCAAGTTTCGCGCTCGGCTTTGTGGGGGTTCGGTGGTCCGAGCGCGCGCCGTCGCGCGTGGACCCGGAGCCGACTCCACCGGTGGTTTCACAGCCGGTGACGGCGGCGGAGAAAGTGGACGAATCGCCCGCGGCTTCGCAGAAGCGGATCGACGCGGTTTTCAACCTCGGCGCGCAGCAGGCCGGTCAGCAGCGCGATGCCTCGCTGTATGCCGCGTTGTTGAAATTGAGCGCCGCGGATTTTCTTGCCGCAGCGGCGGATTTTCCGGCGCGGCTCGAGCGGATGAAAAAGAGTGGGCGCGATACGGGCGCCGATCTGGCGAATTTCGTCGCGGCTTGGATGGATCGCTGGCTCACGGTGGATTCGCCGGGTGCGCTGCGGTTCCTCGGCAGCGCCCCGCTGCTCGGCCAGCTCCCGGCGAAGGCAAACAACTACGACCAGTGGCGCAGCGCGCAGGGTGCCGCGATCCGCGTGCTCGCGCGGCGTGAGCCGCGTTGGACCCACGAGTTCGTCGCCGTACAGCCGCCGGCCCAGC
>JBGSYE010000382.1:0-5510 GCA_041751075.1 Chthoniobacteraceae bacterium | reverse complement strand
GCCGTCGGGGACGCGGCGCATGGCGCTGGCGCTGGCGGCGATCGCGGCGTTATGGGCCGCGCCATTCCTCTCTGGCGGGCCGGCCTGGTCTCCGCTGCATCTCACGCAGCTCCTCGCGCGGGACTCGGTCGCGGGCGATGTGCAGTTGTCGGAATTCCAGCGCTCGCTCCGCTACTTCCCGCTCAATCCCTGGCTGCATCAGGGGCTCGCCGCGCGTCAGATGCACGTCGATGGCCGGGCGCGGCCCGGAGTGTGGCAGCGGCACTTTGCCATCGCTTCGCGACTCGTGCCGGATTCGTGGACGATTCCCGCGGCGCAGGCGCGGATGAGCCGGAAGATCGCGCCGGAGCTGTCGCTCGGCTACTGGCAGCAGGCCGTGGATCGGGGCACGCTGCATCGCAGCGAAATCTTCGGGACGGCGCTGACGGAGACGCGCTCCATTCCCGATGCCGCAGGGTCGTGGGCGAGGTATGTGGAGGCAAATCCCCGCCTGCTCCTCGACTACGCCGCGCTGCTCCCGGAAGAGCCGGCGCGCTACTCCTATGGCCGCTGGTATGAAGAGCGCTCGGCCGCGACAGACCTTGCGCCGTGGGAGGTCGAGGCTTTTTACCAGCAGGTCGTGCGGTTGGGGAAACTCTCGGACCTCGATGAATGGATGGAGCGCAACCCCGATCGGGAGGAGGCCGACTACCGGCGCTGGGCCGGACTCCTGCACCAGTGGGGAGAGGATCTCCGCGCCTGGCAGCTCCTCGCGCGGCGCATCCCGGAGCCGGGCTATCCCGAGGGGCTCGTGAGTGTCGAGCAGGAGCAACTCGAGACGAAGTGGCGGCTGGCGCCCGAAAATGCGATGAACGCCCAGCAGCTCGCGCACTTGCTCCACCACGAAGGGGCGATCGAGCAGAGCGAGGAGATCGTGCTCGCCGTGGCCGCGCAGAAGACCTCACCGCCGCCGCCGTGGTTCACCCGCAAGGCGGCGTACATTTACTCCCGGCTCGGGCGGCATGGGGAGGCCGTTACGACGCTGCTGTCGTCGAAGTAGTAGTCTGGAATACTCGCGCAGCGACGAACGTCCACCGAGCACTGCCTGCTCGAGGCGCCGCGCCAGCCGCCCGCTCAGCGCCCGGCGAAAGTGGTGTAGGCCCAGGCCAGCACGAGGAGCAGACCTCCGAGGAGCAGGAAAAACGTGACCCGGCCCTGCGATCGCTCCCGGCGCAGCGTCGGCCGGCGCTCGACGGCGGTCGTGCCGTGGTACACATGGCGATGGTCGGGAAGGGCGGAGCGGTTCCGTGAGATGACGGGCTCGCGGGTCGCGCGCTTCTTCACCAGCTCCTCGCGCATCCGGCGTTCCTGCTCCTTTTTGATCTCCGGCGCCTTGTCGATGAACTCCTGACACTGCGCGAGCTCCTCCCGGATCCGGCGCTTTTTCTCCTCGAGCTGGCGCTCCTGCTCGTCGAGGGAGGTGGCGGGAAGCTTTTGCTGACTGGCCGGGCGGCGCTTGGAGGGCATTCGCGTTTTCACCGATTGAAGATGGCGATGAGGACGACGATGAGAACGACGCCGATGGCGAACATCGGGAGCGTGAAAGCGAAGCCAGCCTTCAGCCAGTAGAGGAAGTCGCGACCGTCGAGCCCCTGGTCTTCGTAGCGCAGCCCGGCGGTCGCCGCCACGGGATCGGCGCCATCGGTGTCGGCCTCGGGGGTGATTTTCGGGATGCCCTTCTGATACTCGGCGCGGGCGTCGTCCACGGCACTCAAGGCCTTGGTCAGCTCCTTGTTCACGTCCAGGCCGTCCCACGACTTGGGGTTGATGGCGTCGAGATTGTCGGCGTGCGCGGCGAAGGATTCGCGGATGCAGTGGAGCAGCTCGACCCGCTTCTGGCTGTCGTAGATTTCCCGCTCCACGACCACGAGGGCGCGGGTGAATTTTTCCGCCATCTCGTCCTTGCCCTCGTCGAACTGCGCGCGCTTGCGCTTGAGCTCCTCGAGTTCGCGATACTGCTTCGAGACCTGGTCCTGCTCGCGCTGGAGCTGGATCATCCGCTCCTGCGCCCGCTGCGATGCCGTGTCGATCTGTTCGTCGTGGAGATCGAGGAATGAATCGGGAGACTGGGCTTTCTCGGGCATGAGCACGGAGTGTAGGACTCGCGATTTAGAACTCCAGATTTTTCACGCGTCGAAGTGCGATTGTCAGCGGGACGAAGAGAACGAGCAGACTCAGCGTGAGCGCGAGCCAGTGCGCGGCGGCATCCGGGATCGGCAGCGCGACATTCGCCACGCGCCGCACATCCGGCAGCGCGGCGAGCGCGACGAAGAGCGTGATGTAGATGAAGCTCACGACGAGGCAGAGCGTGCCGCCAAATCCGCTCACGATCTTCGACGGGTTGTCCTCCTTGAAGTTCGGAAAGATGGCGCCGAGCCCGACGGCGAGCCCGCTCAGTGCGGCGCTCATCGCCGCGATCGCGCCGCCGAAGAAGAGAACCTTCTCCCGGTCGAGATGGAGCATCACGCTCGAGGCGACCATCAGCACCACGGTCACACTCGTGGAGCAGAGCGCGCTGAGGGCGAATTTCTGCCAGAGCACCCGGTGCAGGCCGAGCGGGGCGAGCCCGATGATCCAGAGCCGGCGGCCTTCGAGCGAGAATTGCGGGAAGACGAAGCGCGTCGTGAGGGTGGAGAGCGTGAGCGCGCTGGCGGCGAGGTTCAGGTAGCTGATCATGGTCTCCCAAAAGGGGTTTTGGAAATCGAGTGCCACGTTCCGCAGATTCACCACGTAGATGCAGAGCAGGCCGAAGAAGATCGTGAACTGGATCCACTGCGCCGGATCCCGCCAGAAGAGCCGCACATCCTTCACCACGAGCGCGGCGATCGGCGGCGAGAAGCGTCGCACTGGAGCGAGGCAGCGCTCGAGGAGCGAGAGCCGCGTGCCGCGGTGCCGCTTCGCCTCGGCCTCCCGCTGGTAACGCTCGGCCCGCGAACTCAGCGCCACCGTCCAGCTTCCAAAGAAACAACGCCCGACCCACTCGAAGCCGATGAGCAGGCCCATGAGCGCATTGCTGAGCAGCAGCAGGAAATAGAAGAGGCCGCGCTGGGAGAGGCCATCGCTCCATGCGAGGATGCTCTGCGCCACCCACGCGCTGGGCAGGTAGGGATTCACGCTCAGCCGGGTGTGCCGCAGGAGCTGGCCGAAGGAGACGATCTCGTGCTGCGCGACCGCCTCGGCGTCGCTCACCGGCTTGATCGCAAAGAGCAGCAGCAACACCGCCGCCCCCGCCGCGATGGCGACGCTCTTTTTCAACCGGTAACGCGCCAGCACCCGCACGAGGAAAACGATGACCCACGACCCGAGCAGCGCCGGGATGACGACGAAGGGCAGATACACGAGCGCGATTTGCGCATAGAAATGCGGCGGCACGGCGTGGACGCGGCCAAAGGCGATCATCATCGGCGCGCTCAGGAAGATCAGCGCCCAGCTCGAGATGACGAGCGCTTCGAGGAACTTCCACCGATACACGTCGCGATGCGCCAGCGGCAGCGAGAGCAGCCACTCGGTCTCGCGATTCTTGAAGAGCGTGGTGTAGCCGATGATGAGGTTGGAAAAGATCAGCATCGCGAAGAAGAACGCGAAGATGAGGAAGAGGATGCGCTGCGAGAGCAGCGTGCCGACGACCTGGAATTCGTTGAGGAAATTCAGCCCAGTGAAGAACAGCCAGTATCCGACTCCGAGGTAGCCGAGGATAAAGACCGCGAGCACCACGAGCAGGAGCGGCGACTCGCGCCGCGTCTTCCGCCAGCTCGCGAGGAAGGACCGCCAGTGGACCCATGCAAGGAGGCGGAAGAGGGATGGGGTGGGGAGGTGCGGGTGGGACATGCGGGCAAGACGAGTATCCAGTATTCAGTGTTCAGAAGTCAGACTCGTTCGTCGCAAATCTACGCTCTTCCGTCCGACCACCGACCACCGACCACCCACCGCTGAATACTTCCCCTATCCCGGCAGGCACGCGGGCCCGAGGGGTTCGAAGCTCTTGTACACCAGCGAAAATTCCCGGTGCCCGAGCGCCTCGCTGGCCGTCTCGCCGCCGGCGGCCACCCGCAGGATGCAGTCGAAAATTTCGCCGCCCACCTGCCCCAGCGTCGCGCGGCCTTCGAGGATGCGACCGGCGTCGATATCCATATCCTCCGCGAGCCGGCGGTAGGTTTCGGGATTCGCGCACACTTTGATCACCGGCGAGATCGCCGAGCCGACGACCGAACCGCGCCCGGTGGTGAAAAGCGTGACATGCGAGCCGCAGGCGATGAGTTCGCCGATCTCCTGGATGTCGCTGATATTTGGAAAACCCCAGCGCACCTCGCCATCGGGCACCACGTCGAGCAGGTAGAGCCCGCCGCGCGGCGGCACGTCGCCCGGCGTGAGGATGCCGGCGATCGGGGAATTCCCGCTCTTGCTGTAGGCACCCATCGACTTCTCCTCCTGCGTCGTGAGCCCGCCTTCCGCATTCCCCGGCGCGAAGCTGCCGTGCCCCATCGTCGTGTAATAACGCGCGGCCTTTTCGACGCAGGCCACGAGTTTGGCCGCGAGTTCCGGACGCGCGGCGCGTGCGGCCATGATCTGCTCGCAGCCGATGAGTTCGCCGGTCTCTTCAAAGATCACGCGGGCCCCGCTGGCGACGAGCCGGTCGAAGGCGAGCCCCACCGCGGGATTCGCGGTGATGCCGCTGGTAGCATCCGAACCGCCGCAGACCGTTCCGACGACCAGATCCTCGAGGCCCATCTCCACTCGCGGGACCGCCGCCACCTTCTCAAGCGCGGCCGCGATCCACGCCCGCCCTTCGTCGATGGTCCGCCGCGTCCCGCCCGTCTGCTGGATCACGAGCGTGCCTGCCGGCCGGCCTGTGGCCTCGATTTCGCGCAGCAATTCCTTGCGATTGAAGCCCTCGCAACCAAGCGACACCAGCAGTGCCGCGCCGACATTTGGATGCGTGCAAAGCTGGCGGAGCATCCGATGCGCGTAGGCATTGGGATAACAGCCCGGAAAGCCGAGCAAATGCACCGCCCGATCGTGAAAGGGATACACGATCTCGCGGGCGACATGCTGCGCGCACTCCACGAGGTACACCACCACGGTGATGTTGCGGATGCCTTTGCGACCGTCGGTGCGGAGGTAGCCGGTCATGCGTGGGAGGAAACATCCAACATTCAACATCCAACATTCAACATCCAATGGACGCGGAGGGCGCGGCTGTCGGGCTCCGGCATTGGATGTTGGATGTTGGATGTTGGATGTTCATTCCCCCGTCACTGATGTCCTGCCCGCAAAGTACTTCTCCTGGTCCTCCCGCAAAAACGTCGGCAGATAGTCGCTCCGCAGATTGTGCGTATGCACATGCTCGCCTGCCGTGATGTCGCATGTGGCGGAGCCGATGGGCGCGCCGTATTTCACGACCTTCGCGCCCGCCGCGATCGGTTCGGCGGCGACCTTGTGCCCGAGCGCCAGCGCGACCGGCAGGGTGACGG
>JBGSYE010000381.1:0-5926 GCA_041751075.1 Chthoniobacteraceae bacterium | reverse complement strand
CCATGCTGCTCAAATCGCTTCCCGCCCTTTGCGTTTCTCTTGCCCTCGCCGCAGCCGCCGTCGCGCAGGAGACCGATCAGATGACGCTCGGCAAGACGACGTACATGATGACGTGCGTCGCCTGCCATCAACCGACCGGCGCGGGGCTGCCAATGGTCTTCCCGCCGATCACCAAGTCGCCCTACGTGATGGGCTCCCCCGAGCGGCTCGCCGCGATCATCCTGAAAGGCAACGCCGGCCCGTTCACCATCGACGGCAAGCCGTACAACAACATCATGGTCCCGCAGGAGGCCATGCTCGACGACACGAAGATCGCCGCGGTGATGACGTATGTGCGGGCGAACTTCGGCAACACCGCCGGTCCCGTGACGCCCGAACTCGTCGCCGCCACGCGCAAGAAATTTCTCGATCGCAAGACTCCGTGGACGCAGGCGGAGCTCGACGCATGGAAAGACGATGCGCCCGCGGCGCCTGCCGCGACGAAGTAGTTGCAATGACTTCGCGGAGCTTCAATTTCCACCCGGGCCAGCGCCGCTCGCACTTCGCCCGCTAGTCTTTTCCAAAATCCGCACTCACCACCCGACGTATGGCAGCCACCACCACCACCCATGAGCACGATGCTCATGGCCATGCCCACGACGATCACCACCACGAGCAGCACTGGATCTGGAAGTACGTCTTCTCGACCGATCACAAGACGATCGGCATCCAGTATGGCCTGACCGGGCTCGTCTTCCTTTTCTTCGGTTTCTGCCTGATGCTGGTGATGCGCTGGCAACTGGCGAACCCCGACACCGTCGTGCCGATCATCGGCCAGATCATGGGCGATCTCGTCGCCTGGCTGAATCAGGAACCGCGCTCACTGGAGGCGCTTGCGAAGACGGGGAGCTTCGACTCGTGGTTCTGGCTCCGGGCGGTCACGGACATTTTCCCGGGAGGCAAGCTCTCCGCGGATGGCTACAACTCCTTCGGCGCGATGCACGGCACGATCATGGTCTTCTTTGGCATCGTGCCGATCGCTTTCGCGTCTTTCGGAAACTTCGTCGTGCCGCTCCAGATCGGCGCGCCCGACATGACCTTCCCGCGGATCAATATGGCGAGCTACTGGTGCTTCTTCATCAGTTGCATCTTCATGGTGGTCTCGTTCTTCGTGCCGGGTGGCGCGGCGAAGTCGGGCTGGACCTCCTATCCGCCGCTCTCGGAAATCTCCGATCTCGGCCAGGGCATTTACCCGAATGGGTTCGAGCCGTTCATCCATCACTTCTTCAACGGCCAAACGTTGTGGGTCACCGGCATGATCTTCAATATCACCGCGTCCCTGCTCGGTTCGGTGAATTTCATCGCCACGATCATCCAGCTCCGCGCACCGGGCATGACGTGGATGCGGTTGCCGTTCTTCGTTTGGGCGCAATTCGTCACCGCCTTCCTGCTCCTGCTCGCCTTCCCGCCGCTAGAAGCCGCCGGCGCGATGATGTTCATGGATCGCGTGTTCGACACGAGCTTCTTCATGCCCACCGGTCTCATCGTCGGCCAGCAGGTCACGCAGTGGAGCGGCGGGGGCAGCCCGATCTTGTGGCAGCACCTCTTCTGGTTCCTGGCCCATCCCGAGGTGTATGTGCTCATCCTGCCGGGCATTGGCATGGTCGCCGAGATCATCGCCTGCGGCACCCGCAAGCCGCTCTACGGCTACAAGGCGATGGTCGGCGCCATCTTTGTGCTCGGCTTCCTGAGCTTCATCGTCTGGGCGCACCACATGTACATGACGGGCATGGGGGCGAAGGTCGCGGCGTTCTTCCAGACGACGACGATCATCATCTCGATCCCGTCGGTGATCCTGCTCACAGCACTGCTCCTCTCGCTGTGGGGCGGCTCAATCAGATTCACCACGCCGATGCTGTTTGCCACGGCGTTTCTCCCGATGTTCGGCATCGGCGGGCTCACCGGCATCCCGCTCGCGTTCAATGCAGTCGATCTGTACCTGCACGATACCTACTACATCATCGCGCACTTCCACTACGTCGTCGCGCCGGGGACGATCTTCGCGATCTTCGCGGGCGTCTATCACTGGTATCCGAAGGCGACCGGGCGAATGCTCAGCGAGTTTCTCGGCAAAGTGCATTTCTGGGGCTCGCTGATCTTCATCAACGGCCTCTTCGCGCCGATGTTCTTCCAAGGCATGGCCGGCATGCATCGCCGGTGGTACGACGGTGGCGCCACTTACGAGCAGCTCTCGAACAAAGTCGTGTGGGGCAAGACCGGCATCGAGTGGAACGAGTTCATCTCCACCTCTGCCTTCCTGCTCTGTGCCGCGCAGCTCCCCTTCATCTGGAACTTTTTCTGGAGCATGAAATTCGGGAAGAAGGTGCCGAATGACAATCCGTGGGATGCCACGACCGTGGAATGGGACACGCCCACGCCTCCCGGCCACGGCAACTTCGTCAAGGAGATCAAAGTCTATCGCGGCCCCTACGAGTACAGCATCCCCGGCGCAGAGCGGGACTTCACCCCGCAGACCGAACTCCCCAGCGACAAGAACAAGGCGCCTTCCGCACCGAAGCACTGACCCTCGACGAGCGCTTCCCTTTCTCCGACATGCAAATCCCCTACGAAGTCCAGGCCCGGCCCGATACCGGGCTGTACAACGCGAAGCTCGGCATCTGGCTCTTCCTCGCCTCGGAAGTCATGCTCTTCGGCGGACTCTTCTCCGCCTACATCTTCCTGCGCATGGGCGCCGATCCCGGCTATTGGCCGCATGGCTTGCTCAATGTACCGGTGGGCACTTTCAATACCGCGGTGCTCATCGCGTCGTCGGTGACGGTGGTGCTCTCGTGGGCTTCGCTGAAGATGCGCAAGCTCCAGCAGTACAAGCTGTGGATGGGGATCACGATCGCCTGCGGCGTGGTCTTTCTCGGGGTGAAGCTGCTCTACGAGTGGCCGCAGAAGTTCCATCATTTCGGCGCGTTCATTAAACCCGCAGCGCTGGAAAAGTATGAGCCGTATCTTGGCAATCAACACCTGAAGGAAAAGAAGCTCGCGCCGCGCGTCGAAATCTCCGGCCACCTCCACGAGGTCATCATCGACGCCAGCAAGGCGGACAAGGCCAAGTTCGACGCTTTCCTCAAAGAGCATCATCTCACTGCCGAACCCGATCATCACGACCACGCGCTGACGCTGGTGAAGGGCAAGCATCTGACTCCCGGTGTGGCGGAGAAGTTGCCGATGATCCCGAGCGCTACTGATGCTCGTGTCTCCGGAGTGAAGATTGTGGCATTTGAGGTGGGGCTCGATCCGGCCAACGCGGACCCGACCAATCCTGAAAACGAACGCCCCCATTTCAAATTTAAGCCGCCCACCGAAACGCTCGCTCGAGTCGAGGCGGCGGACATCGAAAGCGCGAGCGCCTTTGCGCCGAAGCACAGCCCTTATTTCGCGGTCTATTTCACCATCACCGGTCTGCACGGTTTGCACGTCCTCGCGGGGGTGATCGTGATGCTCTATCTGTGGCTCCCGATCAAGGGCGGCACCCTGCTATACAAGAAGAACCCCGAACACCTCGCCAATCGCGTTGAGACCGTCGGCCTCTTCTGGCACTTCGTCGATCTCGTGTGGATCTTTGTCTTCCCGATCTTCTACCTCCTCTAGCTCTCATGTCGGACTCGCACGCACCCAGCACCGAAACCAGCCACGCTCCCGCCGCCCACGGAGAGCATGACGATCACGGACACGCTGCCCACGATATGCATCTCGGGTTGTACCTCGGCATCGGCGCGACGCTGCTGGTCTTCACGCTCATCACGGTGGCTCTGGCCTATGTCGATTTTGACAAGATGCTTGGCGGTCACGGCTGGAACATCATCGTCGCCATGATCGTAGCGACCTTCAAAGTGTGCCTGGTCGGTGCCATCTTCATGCATTTGAAGGGCGAGAAGAAAACCATCTGGCGGTTCCTTTACTTCACCGTCTTCTTTGTTGCCGGATTGTTCCTGCTCACGCTGCTCCATTACGCCGATCCGATTTATGGGACGGGCTACAATCACCACTGGCCCGCCGCAGACGTTTCCAAATGAGTTGATCGTGCGCCTGCCATGTCCCTCAAAGCTTTCCATATTCTCTTCATCATCCTCGCAACTTTGCTTGCGGCGGGCTGCGCGGCATGGGCAGTGGTGAATCAGGCGCCGGTGGCCTTTGGGATCATCTCGGCCATCGTCGCTGTCGCGCTTTTCATCTATGGCATCTGGTTCCTGAAGAAGAGCCGTAAGATCATTGTATGAAGTTGCGCCTTCCCGCTCTGCTCCTCGGTCTGGCGGCGATGCACCTGCCGGCCACCGCCAGCGCCTGCACCGTCTGCATGGGTGCCGATGACAGTAGGATCGGACCTGCGATCAATGCGGCGATTTTCCTCCTGCTCGGCTGCATCGGCGGCGTGCTCGGCTTGCTCGTCGCTTTCGCCATCACCCTGATGAAGCGCGCCAACGCTCCATTTCCCCCAGAGGCCGATTTGCAACAATCCTGACCTCGCTCCGCCATGCTCAATAAACTCACCGGCATCGTGCCGAACGCCTCCGAACACGGCACCTCGATCGACCACATGCTCGAGTTTTGCCACTGGTTCATGCTCGTGCTTTTCGTCGGCTGGACCGCGTTTTTCCTTTATACCATCTTCCGCTTCCACAAGTCGCGGAACCCCAAGGCGAACTATCACGGAGTGCAGAGCAAGGCGTCGGCGCACCTCGAGTTTTCGGTGGTGCTCATTGAAGCGGTGCTGCTCCTCGGCTTTGCACTGCCGCTCTGGGGCAAGCGCGTGAGCCCCGATTCATGGCCGGACAAGGACCAGGCGCTGAAGGTCCACGCTGTCGGCGAGCAATTTGCGTGGAATTTTCACTACCCGGGAGCGGATGGGGAATTTGGCGAGAAGCGGGCGGACCTGGTGACGAGCAGCAATCCGGTGGGGCTCAATCCGGATGATCCCAAGGGCAAGGATGACATCGTCTCGAAGAACGAACTTCATCTCGTGAATCACAGGCCGACGATTATCGAACTGTCAGCGAAAGACGTAATTCACAGCTTTTCACTCCAGCATATGCGGATGTGTCAGGACGCCATTCCCGGCACGAAGATCCCGATCTGGTTCCGGCCGATCAAGGAGGGGGAATACGAGATCGTCTGCGCGCAGCTCTGCGGCGCTGGCCATTACGCGATGAAGGCGATGATGATGGTCGATAGCCAGGCAAAGTACGACGAGTGGTTTGCCGAGCAGTTCAAGATGCAGCATCCCGACGCGCCCGCCGCGGCGCCGAAGGTCGCGGCAAACTGAGCGGCTCCTGCCGCCGCTGCCCGCGTCGTGCGCGGAAAAGCTGCCTTGCGCGTGAATATCACCGGCTCATCCCCAACGGAGAATCCCTGGCTGGCACGCTACGCAAAGCTGGTCGTCGTGCTGACGTTCGTGCTGATTTTCATCGGCGGGCACACGACCACGTCCGGCGCCGGCATGGCCTTTCCCGATTGGCCGATGAGCCACGGTTCATTCAATCCGGCTGGTTGGTGGGAGAATGGGATGCAGCGGCTCGAGCACGGGCATCGCTACATGGCGGAGGCGGTGGGGCTGGCGATCGGCGTGCTCTGCGCCTGGATCTGGCGCTGTGGGCGCGCGGTGCCGCTCGCATTTCTCGGCGCGGCGCTGGTTGCGTCCGGCGCGGCAGTTGCGGGAATATCAAAGCCGATGGTCGTTCACGCGGGGCTTTGGTCTTCGGTGGCTTTCTTTCTCGCCCTGTTGTGGTGGTTGGCGCGGCGCGATCCCCGGCCGCTTCCGGCGGCGGTGCGCTGGCTGGCGATCGCGGCTTTCCTCGGGGTCTGTGTGCAGGCAGTGCTCGGCGGGATGCGCGTCATCCATGACCCGGCGGGAACGCTCGCCGGGGAGGCGGCGACG
>JBGSYE010000380.1:0-2198 GCA_041751075.1 Chthoniobacteraceae bacterium | reverse complement strand
ACGGTGCGAAGACGGCTCTGCTCGAAGTGCATGGCTGCCTCGGCGGCGTGTGGACGGCAGGTAGTCTGAGCTGGATTCTCGATGCGCGCGAGAAGGGCGGGATCATGGCGGAGATCCTCCAGCGACTCGATGAGCTCGGCGCGCGCTCCCGCGATCCGCAGGGTGTCCCGACCGCCGGCTACGACCCGGAGGCGATGAAGTGGGTGCTGGACCGGATGGCGATAGAGGCTGGTATCGATGTCTGGCTTCACACGCGCGTGGTCGCGGCGCAGGTCGGCGCGGACCAGCGGCTGACTCATGTGATGATCGAATCGAAGTGCGGGCGGGAGGCCTTGGCGGGCAAAGCGTTCATCGACTGCACTGGCGATGGAGATCTCGCTGCGCGGGCGGGCTGCGGGTTTGACATGGGGCATCCGGAGTCGGGGAAAACCCAGCCGATGAGTCTCATGGGACTGTTCACCGGGCTCGATCCGCAGGCGATCTCGGATTTCTTCGTCCATCGCGCCACTTCGGAGACTTGGAACGCGCCGAAGGATCGGCTGCGCGAAATGCTCGCCGCGCACGGAGTGGAGACGTCCTACGGCAAGCCGACGTTTTTTTGCCTGGCGGATGATCTTTTCGCCCTCATGGCCAACCACCAATATGGCGTGAACGCCCTCGATTCCCGGCAGGTGACTGCCGCAACTCTCGAAGCTCGTGACGAGTTGCACCGCATCTCCGAGGCGTTCCGGAAAGAGGGCGGCATTTGGAAAAAAGCCCGCCTCGTCGCGACTGGCGCGCAGATCGGCGTGCGCGAGGCACGGAGGATTCACGGCCGCGCCGCGGTCACGCTCGACGACTTGCGCGAAGGCCGCTCTCAGCCGGATGCCGTCTGCCGCGTCACGTTTTGCATCGATGTGCATTCGCTCGACGGCAAAGGCGGGAAGGGCCTCGAGTCCCAGCCGGTGAAAGCCCTCCCCTACGACATCCCCGCCGGAGCGCTGATCGCGCGCGACGTGGAAGGACTCTATCTGGCGGGCCGCTGCATCAGCGGCGATTTCTGGGCGCACTCCAGCTACCGCGTCACCGGCAACGCCGTCGCGATGGGAGAATCCGCCGGACGCATGGCGGCGGTTGGCTGAATCGCCGATATGGCGTTTTGCTTACTTGGAGAAACGTTGACGATGCTTCTCAAAAGCGTCGCGGTCAGGAAGATCGCCCATCGATAGGTGAAGATCGTCAAAAATTTGGGCGAGAGCAACGATGTCGTAGTTGTCTGAGGAACCTTTGGGCTGGGCTCGATACCCCAAGCAGGCGAAACAAATCTCCACAAAGGCTACCGGTTTCTTCGCGGCGTTGTAGAAGATGATCGCGTTGTGTGGGAAGTAGCAAAACGCCCTGCTGTGGTCGGGATGTTTACCAGTCACAGCCGCCAGAACTCGTGTCACCTGCTCGGGAGCGAGCGCCGTGCCGTCTTTATTGATGACGCCAGGCCTCGGAATCATCCCGCGCAAAACGACTTCTTCGGTGGCCGGTTGAGCGGGCCACGAAAATGCTCGGACTTCTGCGTATGGAACGCCGGGCCACGGCTCTCCTGCCAATAGCGAGACAGACGACAAAAGGAGTAAGAGAAACACTTCCTTCATTGGGAGCGGCAAGAAACGGCTGACGTCACGACTCAGGCACCGCGGAGGCGCGGGCGCGCCGCTTGGCAGCGAGCGACGCATGTTCGTAGCTTTCGAATAGAGTCCCCCGAAGTTGTAGGTGCATATCGTCCTTTGAAGTATTACTTCACCTCGATAGGGGCTTCTGTAAAGACGGTTTTCTTTTCCCAGGTGCCGTCGGTGGAAACATAGGCGACTGCCGTGATCTTCGTGAGCCCCTCGCGGGCGGGGATTTTCAGCTTCACGAGGTAGGGTGTGGTCTTGCCGGGGGTGAGGGGAATCTTGCCGCTCTCGCCGAGACCCGTGACGCGCTGGCCGTCGATCGTTCCGTGCAGGTCCACTTTCAAAACAAACCCGGTGCGCTCGATGGTCTCGGTGACGAATGCGACCTGAATCTCCACTTCCTCTCCCGCCTTGGCCGTCTTGGGGACGGACACCGCGCCCCATTCCATGCTCTTCACCGTGCGATCCGGGCCTTCGAGAAAGTCACCCTCCTTAACGCCTGGCGTGTCTTCGGGAGCGGGAGCTTTGCGCGGTGTGTAGGTCACGGGCTGC
>JBGSYE010000379.1:0-5582 GCA_041751075.1 Chthoniobacteraceae bacterium | reverse complement strand
CCAGCCCGTGCGTGGTCAGCGCGATCTCGAGCCTCTCGCGGCGGAGCAGCGCGGCATTGCCCGGCGCATGATCCCACGCGCGCAGCGTTTCAAACGGCACCGCGAGCCAGTCGTCGTCCTCGGGCAGTTTCGGCACTTCGGGAAAATCCACCGGCACGATGAACGGCACCCCCGCCGCGCGCGCCAGTTCGGGTCGCCGCCACTCCTGCCCGGTCGCGAGCAGGATCGGCTGCAAGCCGAGTTCGCGTGAGAGGTGGAAAGCGCGATCTGCCATCAGCACACCGCCCGGTTCCAAGAGCACTGGCATCTTCTTGCGTGTCGCGGGCTGGAGTGCGTCGAGCGCCGCATCGAACGCGGGCCTGGCACGATCATTCGGATGCGCCGCATAGTGCGCGAGGTCTGCGGCCTGATGCTGCGCATCGAAGAACGTCTGCCGCACCACGGCGATCACGCCCATGAGCGAGCCGGGAAACGCTTTCGGACGCTTTGGCTCCTCATCGGATTTTTCCGCCGCCGGCGTCTCTAGTGCGACGTGCTGGAAAGTATCCGCGCGAATGATCGCCTCGCTGGGATCACTCGAGCTCAGCGCGACGAAGGCACTCGTCCCGCGGATCACACCGCGATCCGGCACGACATTCGCCGCGGTGAATCCTTCCGCGCGGAGCGCCTCCAGCGCCTTTCGGTCCGGCGAATACTCGCGCGCCATCCGCCGCTCCGGTGTCACCACCGACTTCGCACTCGATCCATCAGCGGCGGAAGAAGCGCCGAGGAATCCCGTGCCGACACCCGCCGTAAGATCGTCCGCATCCGCTACCGGCGGCGCTTCGTCCTGCGCCGCTCGCTCCGTGGCCGTCTTGGAAAAGGAGAGATGCGCGTCGATGAACCCGGAATAGATCGTCGTCCCCGCCACGTCATGCACCCGCGCCTCCGCCGGCACCGCGACCTCCGCGCCGACCGCGACGATCCGTCCGTCGCGCAGCACGATCGTCGCTTTCTCCATCTCGAAACCCGGCCTCACGACGACGCGCCCTCCGACCAGAGCATGCACGGACGACGGCAGCGGGCGATTCCCCGGCGGCCGCATCTCATCGACCGCTAAAAGCAGCGGCGCCGAGAGCACCGTCCAGAGCGCCACGACAGCGGCACGTTTCGAGAATGGCGGGGATGGCATGAGCAGCAGGCTGACTCTGGCGACCGCGCCGGCCTGTGCAAGCCTCAGCGGCGGGGGCGGAGCGGGAAAGTGACACAGCCACCCCGGCTGTGCGCCTCGTGAATCACAGCGGGGGACGGCTGTGCCACAGTCCTCCGCGCTCGGATCGCTGGTGTGTGTCCGGTTACGCAAAGACCGCCGTGACCGGCTTCGCCTTCACCAACTCGCGGGGCTGATTGAGGTGGTTATAGACGATGGTCTCGGGGTCGATGCCGAAGGCGTGGTAGATCGCGGCGAGCAACTCGGTGGGATGCACCGGGTCGCTCTTCGGGCTCGATCCCGTGGCGTCGCTCTCTCCGTGGACGTAGCCGCGCTTCACGCCCGCACCGGCGACGACGGCGGTGTAGCAATACGGCCAGTGATCGCGACCGTCAGAGCTGTTCACGTTGCCGCTGGTGCTCAGACCCTTCTCGGGACTGCGTCCGAATTCGCCGAGGGCGACGACGAGCGTTTCATCGAGCAGCCCGCGTTGATCGAGATCGTCGATGAAGGCGGTGAAGCCCATGTCGAACATCGGGCCAGCCTGAGTCTTGAGGCGCGACGGCAGACCCGTGTGCATGTCCCACGAATGGTCCGAGGAGTTCGCGACCTTCGGCCACACGACTTCGACGACACGGGTGCCAGCTTCGACGAGACGCCGCGCGAGGAGCAGCGATTGGCCGAAGGTGTTCATGCCGTAAGCGGCGCGCACCTTATCCGTCTCGCGGTCGATGGCGAAGGCGTCGCGCGCTTTGCCACTGGTGATGAGGTCGAGCGCTTTGCCGTAGTATTCGTCGAGCTGGTAATTCTCCACGGCCTTGTCGATGTCCGGCATGGTGGCCTCGATGGACTCGCGCAGACTCGCGCGCCGCTGGAGCCGCTGAGCAAAGACGTCGGGGCGCAGATTGAGGTCATCGACTTTAACGCGATTCATCTTCGTCATGTCCATATCGTCGCCGTCGGGAAAGAGCGTGTAGGGATCGAAGTTCTTGCCGAGGAACCCAGCGGTGCCGCCTTTGTTGACGACGTTCGATTCCTGCAAGGGGCGCGGCAGCATCACGAAGGGGAGCATCGGCTCGCCCGTGGGCTTCAGCCGGATGATGTTCGAGCCGAAGTTCGGGTAGTCCTTCGCATTCGGCGGTTCGAGCTGGCCGGACGGCGAGACCTTGTCCGTGGTGTAGCCAGTCATGATCTGGTAGATCGCCGCCGTGTGATTGAAGAGGCCGTTCGGCGTGTAGCTCATCGAGCGGATCATCGAAAACTTGTCGTTGATCGTCGCGAGCTTGGGCAGGATCTCGGTGAAGTTGATGCCCGGGATCTTCGTTTTGAGGTTTGTGAATGGGCTCTTGATCTTGTCGGAGACGTTCTCCTTCGGATCCCACATGTCGATGTGGCTCGGCCCGCCCTGGAGATAGACGAGGATCACGCTCTTCGCCTTGCCCCAGCCGGGACCGCCTTTGGCGAGGCCTTCAGAGACGGCCGCCTTTGCCTTCAGGGTCAGGAGCGAGCCGAGCGTGCAGCCGAGGATGGCCGAGCCGCCCACGCGGAGCAGGTCGCGACGGGTGATGCCGAGGTGAGTGTCGCAAAGGTCGCGACCGGGTTGGCCTGGGATGCGGATCATAAGTGGAGGGGTTGGGAGGGAGTGGAGCGGTTGGGCAACCGACGTGCGGGGCAAACTTTAGGGGGAAATCCGTACCCACGCCCCGCGCGTTCGCCGCGACTGACGCAGTGCGCTCGACTGGCAGACTGGAGTCAGCCGCTCCGTCATCACTCGAACGCCTGCTTCACCGGCCGCCCATCGAACTCCGCCGGCACCGCCACACCGAGCAGCCACAGCGCGGTGGCTGCGGTGTCGCAGGTGGAAATCGCCTCGGCGATGGCGAAGCCTCTTTTCACGCCCTTGCCCCACGCGATCCACGGGATCTCCATGTCGTCGGGGATGTCGAGCCCGTGCGTCTTGTCGTGCCCGCCGTGATCCGCGCTGATGATGATGACGCTCGAATCCGCGATCCCGGCAGCATCGAGCGCGCGCACGATCTGGCCGAGCGCCTGATCCGACACCTTGAACGCCTCCTTCTGCTCCAGCGATCCCCAGCCGCTCTTGTGACCGGCGGAGTCGGGATCGGGGAAGTGGATGAAGCAGAGGTTCGGCTTCTTTTGGACAATGTAGGCGGCGGCGCTCCCGGCCACGGTCTGTGCGGGATTCACCGTCTTCTCGATCTCGGAGCTGCTGCCGGCCGGAGGAGTCGCCGTCTGCGGTCCCTTGAAATCAAACCGGTCCAGCGACCCATCCTGCCAGAGATGATGAAACTTCATCTTTCCCGCAAACATCGCCGTGCCGAGAGCTGGGTCGGCTTTGCGCCCGATCGTGAAGATCGACGGCGCGAGCACCTTTCCCCTCTCCGGCTCGAAGTTATTCCAGAGCACGCGATGCTTCGCCGGCTGGAGGCCCGTGAGCATCGAGGTGTGGGACGGCAGAGTCTTTGGGGGAAAAATGGTTCGCGCCTTCCAAGTCACCGCGCCCTCAGCCGCCAGCTTCTTCAACACCGGCATTTCGCTCTCTGCGATGCCCGCCGGCTTTCCGCCATCGAAGCTGATGATGAAGACATGCTCCGCGAGACGCGCGGCGTGGAGGCTGGAGAGAGTGCAGAGGCTGGCGAGGAGGAGGGCGAGGAGACGCATCGGGATGTGGATTGGGAAAGTGAACAGGAGGAGCCGCGCGGGATCGATTTCTTTGGCCTGGGAGGGGCGGCTTTCCAGCCGCCCTGGCTCCAACCCAAAATAATTCTCGGCTCAAGAAACGAACGCGATACGGATAGTGAACCTCACGATGAAACTCCTCCCCTCTCTCCACCTCCTCGCCGCTCTCACCTTCACCCTCCACAGCCAGGCAGCCGACGACGGCTTCGTGAAACTCTTCGACGGCAAGACGCTCGATGGCTGGGAGCAGCACAGCGGCACCGCGGAGTATCGCGTGGAAGACGGCGCCGTCGTCGGCAAGACGGTGGCGAATACCGGCAACTCATTCCTTTGCACCAAGAAGAAGTACGGTGACTTCATCCTCGAGTTTGAATTCAAGGTCGCGCCGAACATGAACTCCGGCGTGCAATTCCGCAGCGAACTCTACGACAAGGAGACGACTGTCGAGATCGGCGGCAAACCGAAGAAGTTTCCGGCCGATCGCGTCTTCGGATATCAATTCGAGATCGACCCTAGCCCGCGGTCGTACACCGGCGGCGTCTATGATGAAGGCCGTCGCGGCTGGCTGCAGGATCTCAAGGACAACGAAGCCGCGCGCAAGGCCTTTAAGAACGGCGAATGGAATGCGGCGCGCATCGAGTGCCGCGGCGACAGCATCAAGACCTTCGTCAATGGCGTGCAAGCCGCGGATCTCAAGGACGACATGACCAAAGAGGGCTTCATCGCCCTGCAAGTCCACGGCATCGGCAAGAACGCCGAGAAAGTCGGCGAGGAAGTGCGCTGGCGGAATATCCGGATCAAGGAGCTGAAGTAGCGTCGCCGATTGTAGCGGCGGTCTATGACCGTCGCTGATCTCCGATGATGCGAGCGACGGTCACAGACCGCCGCTACAAACGGCAAAAAGTGCTCCCCACGCGGGGCATTCCGGCTACATTCCGCGCCCCGCCATGTACCGCACCACTCACTGCAACAGCCTCCGCAAAGAACAGATCGGCCAGACCGTCACGCTCTGCGGCTGGGTGAATTCGCGGCGCGATCACGGCGGCGTCATCTTCATCGATCTGCGCGATCGGGAAGGGCTCACCCAGGTCGTCTTCCGCCCGGAGGAGCATCCGCAGGTCGCCGAGGAGTCGCACAAGCTGCGCAGCGAAGACGTGATCCGCATCTCGGGCCGCGTCTCCGCACGCCTCGCGGGCACGGAGAACTCCCGGCTCGGCACCGGCGACATCGAGATCATCGCCAGCGAACTCGCCGTGCTGAATAAATCCGACGTGCCCCCCTTCCCGGTCGACGACGACGCGGTGAATGAAGACCTGCGCCTCGCCTACCGCTATCTCGATCTGCGCCGCACGCGGATGCAGCAGAACTTGCGGCGGCGGCATCGCGTCGTGAAGACGACGCGCGACTACCTCGACGAGGCCGGCTTCCTGGAAATCGAGACGCCGATCCTCTCGAACCCGACCCCGGAAGGCGCGCGCGATTTCCTCGTGCCGTCGCGGCTCACGCCGGGTTCCTTTTACGCGCTGCCGCAGGCGCCGCAGCAGTACAAGCAGCTCCTGCAGGTCGCCGGGCTCGACAAATATTTCCAGATCGCGCGCTGCTTCCGCGACGAGGATTTGCGCGCGGACCGGCAGCCCGAGTTCACGCAGATCGACATCGAGGCATCCTTTATCACGGAGGTGGAAATCCAGAC
>JBGSYE010000378.1:0-3279 GCA_041751075.1 Chthoniobacteraceae bacterium | reverse complement strand
GGAGCGCCCCGCCCGCCAGCATCCGCGCAAAGAATTCGTGAGCCAGCTCGCGCGCGGTGTCTTCGGTGCGGCCTTCGGCGCGGAGAAAGGCGTTCACCGGCGCGTAATAGGCGGCGCAGAGGTCGCTGAGCGCGGACTTCGCCGTGGTGTCGCTGCCCTGCGCTTGCGCGACGATGGTCCAGCGCGTCGCGGCGAAGTGGGATCCGGGCGGCTTCATTTGACGACGACCAGCCACAGCATCAGGAGAAGTGCCCAAACGACCAGCAGGCCAAACATCGCGAAGAGAATTCGCCTTGGCCACGGGTTCCATTTCTCGCTGGCGGACGGATGCGCACTCCCAGCGGACGGAAAGAACTCCCGGAAGCGATTGAGGCAGTAACCGATGGCTGCTACGCCGAGGAGGATGCCGGGCACGTAGAGATCGGTGGAGCCGAGTATGAGCATGACGCTGAGGGAGACGACGACGATGCCCCCGAAAAACCACGGCGAGCGGTAGCGGTACCCGAATAGCGCGGTGAGCATCGCGATCAGTCCGCCGACGCCTGCCGAAGCCACCACGAGACCGATCACCGTGTAGGCGAGCGGGTGCTGCTGAAACATTTCGAATTCGCTGTATCGGAATCCGCGCGCGGCGCTGGCGGATCGGGCGTGCGAAATCCACGCGATTGCGGCGATGCTCGCGACCGCGGAGGTGAGATACAGAGCGAGGCCGGCGAGGGCGAACTTGCGACCCGTCCGCACGGAGGCGGGATTGGGCGACACCACCGCGATGGGTGGCACGGGCGGGACTTTCCCGCTGCGGAGATCTTCCACCTGCGTGCGCATCTCCGTGGCGCTCTGCTGGCGGCGCTCGCGTTCCTTTTCCAGGGCCCGCATCACCACTTCATCGACGCCGCGATTCACGGACGACTTTTCCGACGGTGCGGCGAAACGGCCGAGCGGGAGTTCGCCCGTGAGCATCTCGTAGAAGACGACGCCGAGGCTGTAGATGTCCGCGCGGTGATCGACGGTGGCGGGCTTCTCGACCTGCTCGGGAGCCATGTAGGCGGCGGTGCCGAGCGTGGATCCGGTCGCGGTGAGGCCCGTCGCCGGGGTTGTTTCACCGGCGAGTTTCGCGATGCCGAAGTCCGCGAGCTTCGGCGTGCCGGTCGCATCGAGCAGGATGTTCTCGGGCTTGATGTCGCGGTGCAGCACGCCGTGATCGTGGGCAAATTGCAGCGCCTCACAGATCCGCGGCACCAGCAGCAGTGCCTGCTCCGGCGTCACGCCCGCGCGCATCGCGGCGCGGAGATTTACGCCATTCACATACTCCATCGTGAGGTAGAAGAAGCCCGCGCTTTCCCCGAAATCGTAGATGGCCACGATGTGCGGATGCGCCAGCCGCGCGAGCACCCGGGCCTCGCGAGTGAAACGCGCCGCAAAACCCGGCTGCGCGGCGAGTGGGGGCGGGAGAATCTTCAATGCGACGATCCGGTCGAGCCGTGGCTGGCGCG
The DNA here is from genome assembly GCA_041751075.1 of Chthoniobacteraceae bacterium. GTDB lineage: Bacteria > Verrucomicrobiota > Verrucomicrobiia > Chthoniobacterales > Chthoniobacteraceae > JANNXQ01. Next base: position 1,786 of record JBGSYE010000378.1, on the reverse strand, counting down.
CCCTGAAGACCACACCCATGCCGCCCTGCCCGATGAGGTCGAGGATCTCGAGTTCTGGAAATGCGGCGGCGACTTCCTCAATCGTGGGCGCGTTTGCGGCGTGGGTCTGCGAGGGATTCGTGAGCCCGGCGACGCCGAGGAGGATGCACCCCGGACAGAGCCCGCCGGGGGCGTCGGAGGGGATCGGGGACTGGCACTGGGGGCAGATGGGATTTTGCATGGCGCCCGTTTCCTGAGGAGCGGCGCGGTCGAGGTTACAGAGTTTCTTTGCCGGGACGAACCCGGAGTGAGCCGGTTTGAGCTGCTCGTCCGATACCGGAATTCGCCCTGATCGTCCCGACCGGGATCGTGCGTCGGTCGGGCCGCACGAACGCTCGAAGCTCTGGACTTCCCGTGGCCGACTCCCGACGCTTGCCTCCATGCGCCAGCGTTTCCTCCCCATCTTCCTCCTGCTTGCCTGCATCGCACAGGCTGCGGAGCGCCCGAATATCCTCCTCATCGTCAGCGACGATCAGGGCTACTCCGATCTCGGTTGCATCGGCACGAAGCCAATCGTCACGCCGACACTCGACCGGCTCACGGCGGAGGGTGTGCGGGCGACGAGCTTCTACGTGACGTGGCCGGCCTGCACGCCATCGCGCGCCAGTTTGCTCACCGGGCGCTACCCGCAGCGCAACGGGCTCTACGACATGATTCGCAACGACATGGTGAACTTTGGGCATCGCTACTCGCCCGAGGAGTATGCGGTGTCGCCCGAGATGACGCTCGGTCTGGATGTGCGCGAGCAGACGCTCGGCGATCTGCTGCGCAGCGCGGGCTATCGCACGGGCATGGTGGGCAAGTGGGACATGGGTCAGGCGCGCCGCTTTCTCCCGCTCCAGCGGGGCTTCGACTTTTTCTACGGCCACGGAAACAACGGCATCGATTACTACACGCACGAGCGCTACGGCGTGCCCTCGATGTTCTCGGGAAATATTCGGACCGAAGAGGACAAGGGCACCTACGCGACCGACCTTTTCAAACGCGAGGCGCTGTCCTTCATCCGTTCGAGTGCGGACCGGCCGTGGTTTCTCTATCTCGCATTCAACGCTCCGCATGGCGCGTCGTCATTCGCTTCGGAGCCAGGAGAAAAGAAAGCGACCGAAGGTGTGCAGGTGCCGGAGGAATACGTCGCGCCCTATCGCGGCAAGGTGGCGACGGAGAAGCTGGCGAAATACTGCGGCGCGGTGACGTGCATGGACTCGGCCATCGGCGAACTTGTCGCGCTGATCGAGAAGCAGGGTCAGGCGAAGAACACGCTGATCGTTTTCTTCAGCGACAACGGAGGGAGCGGCAATGGAGGGAATGCTCCGCTGAAAGGACAGAAGGGGACGATGTGGGAAGGCGGCCTCCGTGTGCCTTTCATCGCGTGGTGGCCGGGGAAGCTGCCGGCGGGGAAGCTGACGGACGAATTCCTCACGTCTCTGGAACTTTGGCCAACCTTCGCGTCCGTGTCGGGCGCTTCGTTCCCAGCTGCGAAGCGCGATGGCTTCGACCTTTTGCCGATCTTGCGCGGCGAGGCGAAGTCGCCGCGCGAAGAAATGTTCTGGCAGCGCCGCAGCGATCGCGCGGCGCGCGTCGGGCAGTGGAAGTGGGTGGAGTCCGAGAAGGGCGGAGGGCTGTTCGATCTAGCGAGCGACCTCGGGGAAACGAAGGATCGCTCGAAGGAAATGCCCGGGGAACTCGCGCGGATCAAAGCGCGCTTCGCCGCGTGGCGCGCGGAGATGGACGCCGCGGAGCCGCGCGG
>JBGSYE010000377.1:0-8237 GCA_041751075.1 Chthoniobacteraceae bacterium | reverse complement strand
TTCGGATCTGGCGGCGCGTCGAGCGGCGCGGTCTGCGGCCCGAGGAGCAGCTTGCCGCCCGCGATCCCCGCATCCATGCCGCGCGCGACGAAGCAATTGCTCCGGTGCTCATTGATCTCGCTGCGAACGCCGAGGCGGAATCCCGCGCCGCCGTCCTCCCCCTTCACCTCCACCACGCCGATTTGCACGGACATCGTGAAGCCGCCCGCAGGATTCGTGATCTGATGCGTGAGTGAATGGACGCTGCGATTGCCGCCGAGATTCTGACACTCCGCCGCGCCCTCGACCACACGCCAGTCCTCCATCGGATTCGCCCAGAATTCCCCGCCGAGCCACACGCGATCGTGCGTGCGGTTCCACGCATCCTCGGTCACCGCCGCGAGACCTCGCTCCGGCCGCGCAGCGAGGCCGGCCACCGTGCCGGCGGCAAACCATTTCAGCACAGCGCGGCGCGTCATGTTCGATTTTGAGTCGGGGGAGGGGGATTGCTTCATGGGATGAGGAAATGAGGGACGGTGATATAAACCGCCGCATCGATCGTGGCCAGCGGAGTGAGCGGGATTCATCATCTGGGATGGCCGCGCGACGCGGCACTCCAGACTCCAGCGCTTTGAACGAATGGGCGCGCGGGCTACTCTCAACTTCCCCCCCGCTCCACGCGGCTCTACTTTCCCCGCTCCATGTCCCGCCGCCACGGCTTCACCCTCCTCGAGATCGTCATCGCCCTGGTGATCGCACTGATGCTCACCTCGCTGGCGGTGCCGGGCATCATGGGGCTGCTGCGGGACCGTGATTTGCAGCGGACGTTTCAGGCCTTCGACGAAATGGCGCGGCGGGCGCAGGAGCGGGCAGTGGGGGAGGGGCGCGGATTTCGGATCGTCTTCAGCGAGACGGGCGCGCTGCTCGAGCCGAGTGATCCGCGGGAGGAGGACGCGGAGGCGGAGGTCGAGCAATATGCGATCGCGGAAGGCGAGACGCTGACCCTGGTGCGGCCCGCGGCGCTGCTGGAGGATCCGCTGCCGGAGTGGCCCTTCTGGCGGAGCGGCTGTTGCGAGCCGGTGTGGGTGACGTACTCGGGGCCGGCGGGGAGCTGGACGGCGGAGTATGATGCGCTCACGGTGCGGGGGAAAATCACCAAGCAGGAGGTGCGATGAGATCTCAGATCGCAGTCCGCCTCGGGCGGAGCAGATTGCAGATGGGGAAGGAGGCGAGCCGCCGCGGCTTTGTGCTGTTCGAGGCGATGCTGGCGGTGGCGATCTTTTCGCTCGGCGTGCTGGCGCTGGGGACGTGTGTGAACAATTGCCTCGTGGCCGAGCGGCTGAAGGAGGAGGACGCGCGCGCGGGGCGAATCCTCGCCAATCGGATGGCCGAGGTCGAAGCAGGCATGGTGACGCTCGCGGATTCGACCACGGAGAAGCTGAAGGAGATGGGCGAAGGCATGACGCTGAAGACCACGCGCGTGCCGGTGAAGAAGAAGAACGAGCGCGACCAGGATCTCACGAATCTCTTCCTGGTGACGCTGAAGCTGACCTGGGAAAGCGACGCGGAGACGCACGAGCGCGAGCTGATGTTTTATGTCCACCCGAAGAGGCGATAACTGCGGCTTCACGCTGCTGGAGGTCATCATCGCGACGGTCATCATCGCGCTCATGACCTTCGGGCTCTACCGCTTCATCGCTTCGAATCTGAACGCGTTGCGGGTCTCGACCGAGCTGCACGACGAGCGGCAGTCGATGCTCGGTCTCGTGAAATTCCTGCAAGTGCAGCTCGGCGATTTGCCGATCCGGCGGCAAGGGGTGCTGTCGGGCGCGCCGTTCAAGTTCAACAATCTCTCAAGCGACGAGATGACGTGGATCTGCACCGCGGGCCACGGGATCATGACGGACGCTGCGGAGCAGGACTATAAGGTGACCCTCGCGTTGCAGCCGGACCCGGACGCCCCGAAGATTCTCGAGCTCGGCCTGCGCCGCGAGCCGGCGGGCGATGAGAATGACCAGCGGCGGAATGCGGACTTTTTCGATCGTGGCAGCGGGGCGCAGAAGTACGATTGGCTGCCGCTCATCCGCGGCGTCGCGGCGGTGAAGATTCGCTACTTCGACGCCAGGCTGAATGCGCTCGTCGATCGCTGGAACGATCCGAATGCGCGGCCCTCGGTGGTGTCGATCTCCATCTGGCGCAACCCGGACGACCTCCCATATGAGGCCGTGCTCGAAGTCCTGTCCGCACGACTCCAACAGCAATGAAAGCGTGCTCGTCCTCGTCCTCGTCCTCGTCCTCGAAATGGGGGCGTGGCGGCGGTGACATTTCCCCGCACTTGAGAGGCGGCCGCCCCGGAATTCGACGCGCGACTTTTCGAGGACGAGGAGGAGGGCGAGCACGAGGACGATCCCGCCTTCGCCCGGGCGGCTCCGCGCTGCTGCTGGTGCTGTGGGCGCTGATCCTCCTCTCGGGAGCGGTGCTGGCTTATGCGAAATGGATCCAGGCCGACATCGTCCTGCACGGCCACTCGAATCGCGAGATCGAGGCGCGGGCCATGTCGCACTCCGGGATGGCCGTGGCCCTGCACGAGCTGGTCTCGGAGAAGACCGAGAATCTTGACGAGGACTTCGCGCCCGATCTCGGCTACCGGCTGCGGATGATCAGCGAGGGCGGAAAGTTGAACATCCGCTTCCTGCTCGAGGGCGAGCAGCCGGAGCGGATCGAAATCCTCAGGCAATGGCTCGAACGGCGCGGCATCGAGTATCGGGAGCGCGAGGCGTTGGTGGACTCGCTGCTCGATTACGTGGATGCCGACGATGTGAAGCGCGTGAACGGCGCCGAGGCGGAGGAGGATTACTTCCCGCCCAATCGCATGATCGAGGCCATCGACGAGATCGAGCTGGTCGCGAATTCCGGCCCGCTAGCGCGCAGCCCCGGCTGGAAGGACGACCTCACCATTTACAGCCAGGGGCCGATCGACCTCACGGCGGCGAATGAGGACGTGCTCCGGCTGCTCGGCCTCGGGGAGGCATACATCGCGCGCTTTCTCCAGATCCGCCGCGGGCGCGACGGCGTGGATGGGACGCGGGACGACTACGAGTTCAAAAATTTGAAGGAAATCCAGTCCTACCTCGGGATGAGCGACGCGCTCTTCAAACGCTTCAATGGGCTCGTCACGCACAAGGATCAGACCCTCCGCATCATCGCCGAAGGCCGTTCGGGAAATGCCACTCGACAAGTGGAAGTGGTCGCCCGAAAAGGGGGCGCCAATCCGCAGATCCTCCTCTGGAAAGAATGAAGAAAGCCAGCGCGAGCGCCGCGCTCATCACACCCGATCTCGAGGGCTGGCGTGTGGGTGGGAAGAAATTTGCGACCCTCGGGGAGGCCGTCGCCGCGGTGCCATCGGGCGGCAGGCTGCATCTCGCGCTGCCGTGCCACGATGTGCTCCTCGAGCGGCTGAAGCTGCCCTCCACCGATCGCGCGGAGCTCTCCGGGATGCTCCAGCTTCAGCTCGAGAAGACGCTGCCGTATCCGGTCGAGGAGGTCTCCACGGATTTCGAGGTGCTCGGGACGGCTGAGAATGAATCCACGCTCCTCTCCGTGGCCGCGCATAGCGGGCAGCTCGACGATCTCTGCCAGCCGATGCGCGAGGCGGCGCGGCTGCCGGAGAAGATCACCCTCTACGCCATGCATGTGGCCGCAGCTTGTCCGCCGGACGAGGTGGTGCTCGCAATCTACGCGGAGCAGGGGACGCTGGTCGCGGCGATCGTCGAGCATGGGAAGCTCGGCTGGGCCGAGACGCTCTCCGGCACCGATGCGGAGACGCTGGCCGGCGAGCTGCCGCGGCTCCTGCTGCCGGCGGAGATCGATGGCGTGCCGACGGATTTTTCCCGCATCCTGCTCGCGCAGGATCTCGAGCCGCTGGAGGCGCCGTTGCGTGAGTTCTTCGAGCAGCCGGTCGAGTTCCTCTCGCTCGAAGGCACGCTGCCCGAGCCCGCCGGCAATCTGCTCCCGCCCGCGTGGGAAGCTGATGCGCGGCGGCTGGAGCGCGCGGGCCGCATCCGCCAGCAGCTCCTCACCGCGGCGGTCGTCTGGCTGCTGGTCATCGCGGGCGCCTTCATCTACCTCGCGTGGCTGAAGCAGCAGGAAAAAAAGCTCGCCGCCGAACTCGCCGCCGCCCGCCCGGAGCTGGATTTCATCACCACCCGCGAGGCGCGCTGGATGGCCCTCGCCCCGGCGGTCGATCCCGCGCGCTACACCGTCGAGCTGCTCTATCACCTGCACAAAAACCTGCCGAACCCCGAGGTGAAGATCACCGAACTCGACCAGCAACCCACGGGTTGGAAAGTGGTCGGCGAAGCGCCGTCCGCCGCGCTGGCCATCGACTTCGTGGACAAGCTCAAGAAAGACCCGGAACTCCGAGCGTGGCAGGTGCAGGCCGGCCCGCCGCAGATCCTGCCGAACGAGCACGCGCAGTTCACCATCTTCGGCAAGCAATGAAGGCCCATCTCACCCAGCGCGAAAAAATCCTCTCGGCCGTGGTCGGCACGGTGGCCTTTCTCTTCGTGAACTACCTGGTGGTGGACCTTTTCCTGAAAAACAAAGCCGCACTCACGCTCGGCATCGCGCGGCAAACCAGCCAGCTCGCACTCACCCAGGCGCGCTCCGCGGAGAAGCCGCTCTGGCAGGAGCGCGAGGCCTGGCTCGCCGCGCAGCAGCCCGAGCTCACGAACGAGGATTCCGCCAGCGTGCAGCTCCTCGAGGAGGTCAAGAGGCTCGCCGCGGAGCACGCCGTGACCATCGAGAATCCTCAAATCCGGCCCGCGATGCGGCGGCCTGACCAGACGGCCGTCTCGCTGGAGATCGACGTGCGCAGCTCCTGGCAATCGCTCGTCGGTTTCCTCGGCGGCCTGCAAAAGCCCGGGCTTTTCGTGGTGCTCGAGAAGGTGAATCTGAAAGTGGATGCTAAAGATCCGACGCAGATGGCCGGGCGCTTCACCGTCGCAAAGTGGTACGCGCCAAAGTGAACGCCGGCGCGTATCCTCGATAAAACCAGTTCGCGCACCGATTTTTTCCTTCCCAACCCCAACACAAATCCCCAAGAAGTGCATCCCTCCCACTGGTGCAAACCTCACAACTCCCCGCCATGAAACTCCTCGCCTTTGCCCTCTCCGCCACCCTCGCGCTTACCCCTTGCGTGCAAGCTCAGACGGCGGTCGCGCCCGGTTCGGTGAAGCTCGGCAAACCGCAGCCGGCCGTCGTCAAGACGCCGGAATTCAGCCTCAGCAGCGGGCCGGCGAAGCGCTCGAAGCTCGGCGACTGGCTCGAGGTCGAGATCGAATACGAGACCAAGCCCGAGGACATCGCGGAGCTGACCTTCAACTACACGATCATGATCGAGAAGAAGCTCCTGACCGGCACCGTGACGCACATCAATATCCCGAAAGGACGCGAGCACTACTCGGTGATGTACGTCTCGCCGCGCACGCTCCTCAAGCTCACTGGCGGAAGGCCGCTGACGGCGTCGAGCATCGAGAATGTGTGGGTCACGGTCGAAAGCCAGGGGGTGAAGCTCGACCAGCCGGCCAGCTTCAAGCCGGGGCCGATCCCGAATCTTCCGCAGATCCCCGGCCTCGTGCTGAACAAGGACGAGACGCCCTTCGCGCCGCTGTACTACGACCGCTACGAGGCGATCAAGAGAACGCGCTAACGCGGCCGGGAGCGGAAAATTTTTCATGGCTGCCGCACATCGCATCCTGAGTCTCAACCTCGGAAGTCAGACCGTCGGGCTCGCCGAGTTTAAAACTGGAGCCAAGGGAGGACTCGTCCTCAATGCCTGGCAGACCCGTGAGTTGATGGCCGACCCGGCCGCCGACGCCAGCCGGCACGCGCAGGCGCGGCTGCTGATCCAGGAGATGGTCTCGGCGATGAAGCTGAAGGGGCAGCCGGTGAACTACTCGATCTCCGCGCAGCAGGTCTTCACGCGATTTGTAAAGCTGCCGTCGGTCGGCGAGGAACAGGTGGACCAGATCGTCACCTTTGAGGCGCAGCAGAATGTTCCTTATCCGATCAACGAGGTCGTCTGGGCTTACCAGCTCGTCGATAGCGGAAGCGCGAGCCAGGTGGAAGTGGTGATCGTCGCGGTGAAGAGCGATCTCCTCGATGAGATCAATGGCGCCGTCGAGAGCGCGAACCTGCAAACGGCGACCGTGGATGTCGCGCCGATGGCCGTGTACAACGCCTTTCGCTACAACTACAGCGACGTGGGCGGCTGTTCGCTGGTCCTGGATATTGGCGCGCGCACCACGAACCTCATCTTCATCGAGCCAAACAAAGTCTTCAGCCGCTCGATCCCCAATGGCGGAACGACGATCACCACGCAGATCGCGAAGGAATTCAACGAGAGCTTCGCCGAGGCCGAGCAGCGCAAGCGGACGGATGGATTTGTGAGCCTGGGCGGCGCGTATGCCGAGCCTGACGATCCGGAGGTCGCGCGCCTCTCGAAACTCATCCGCAATGCGATGACCCGGCTCCATGCGGAGATCGCGCGGTCGATCACTTTTTACCGCTCGCAGCAGGGCGGGAGCGCGCCGGAGCGGGTCTTCCTCTCCGGCGGCAGCGCTTCGCTGCCGTATATCCGCGAGTTCTTTCACGAGAAGCTGAATTTGCCCGTCGAGTTTCTTAACCCGATGCGCAATGTGACTGTCTCGGGCAATGTGAATGCCGAGCAGATCGGGCATCAGTCGCACACCCTCGGCGAACTCGTGGGCCTCGCGCTTCGCGGCACGAGCAATTGCCCGATGGAGCTGAACCTCCAGCCGGCCAGCGTGGCCCGGCGCGAGGAACTTTCCCGGCGGCGTCCCTACCTCGTCCTCGCCGCGCTCTGCATCCTCGCCATCCTCGCCGGCTTCTGGCTCTTCACGGATCGCGCCGCGAAAGCCACCGCGGCCGCCGCCGGAAGCATCACGCCGGAGGTGAATGAACTGCGCGGACTGGAGACGAAGATGAAAGCCGCGCGGAAGGAGATCGACGCGCTCGTCGAGCAATCCACGCCTTTGCTCCAGGCCCCTGCAGACCGGCAGTTCTGGTTGAACGTGATCGACGACATCAACGGGCGGTTGCCGCAGGATTTCGTGTGGATCACCAACTTCGACTCGATCGTCGAGACTCCGAAGGCCGCGCCGACCACGGGCAGAAAGAAACCCGGCGCACCCGTGGAGAAACCGCCCGAGCCGCGCACCGTGGTGATGCTCAAGGGGCTCTACCTGCACAACGACCGCCAGGCCGGCGTCGTGGACGATTTCGTGGAAAAGCTCGAGCAGTCTGAACTCTACGAAGTGCTCAAGCGCGAGGAGGACGGCTTCATCCGCGCGGTGCCGAACGACGCGGACTGGGCCTACGAATTCGCAATTCCGCTCGCGCTGAAAAACGCGATCGCCCAGGAGGCGACGAATAAATGAACTGGCTCAAAGAAAACAAGTTCCTCGCCGGCATCCTCGTCGTGCTCGTGCTCGGCATCGGCGTTTTCGGGTACCTCCTCATGAGCGCGAGAGGGAAGCTCGCCTCGGCGACCGAAGAATACGAGCGCCAGGCCCAGGAGCGGACCCAGCTGCACGGTCTCAAGCCCTACCCGAGCCCGGAGAATGTGAAGGAGCTCATGGCCCAGAAGGAGGAGGCCACAGGCAAGATCATCGAGCTCCACCGGAGTCTCGCGGCCACCGAGCTGCCGATCGAGCCGATGACGCCGGTGCAGTTTCAGGACAAGCTGCGCGCCGCCGTCACGGAGGTGACGACTCTCGCGTCCGGTGTGCCCACGGAGCTCCCGGGCAAGTTCTTCCTCGGCTTCGATCGCTACGAGACGACAACACCCGACGCCCCCGCCGCGGGCCCACTCGGCCGGGAGCTGAAGGCCATCCAGTGGCTGGTCACGCGTTTCATCGAGAATCGGGCATCCAAGATCAGCGAGCTCAACCGCGACCCGCTGCCGGAGGAAACCGGAAAGTCGAAAGAGGAGAGACCCGCGCCCGCCGCGGCCAAAGGCGCCAAGGGCAAAGCAGAGACGCCGGACGTTCCGTTGGTCGTGCCGCACGCCATCGACATCAAGGTAGTCGGCGATCCAGCCGGGTTGCGCACCGTCCTCAACGAGATCGTTTCTTCGAAGGATCAGTTTTACATCATCCGCCACATCACCTTTGCAAATGAGAAGGAGAAAGCGCCCAGCCGGGTGGTCGCGACCGAACCTGGCGCCGCCGGGGCTT
>JBGSYE010000376.1:0-6448 GCA_041751075.1 Chthoniobacteraceae bacterium | reverse complement strand
CAGCGCCGGGTCGAGCAGGTGCTTGATGCCCGCGCGTTCGAGGCACTCGAACTGCGTCCATTGCTTGAAGGGGAAGTCGAGTTCGTCGCGATCCCAAATCTGGAAGACGAGGATCTCGTGGTGCGCGTGGCGGAAATGCGCAAGCGCCTTGAGCAACGTCGGCACGTCGCCGAAGCAATCGCTGAGGACGATGAGCAATCCGCGACGGTGGAGCTTCGGCACCAGGTCGTGGAAGACATCGCCCAACTCGGTCTCGCCTCCTGGCGCGCTTTTTTGCAGCTCATCGATGAGCACGCGCAGATGGCTGATGCGCGCCCGCGGTGGGATGTAGCGGCGGATCGCGGTGTCGAAAGTCACGAGCCCGACGCCGTCGGATTGCTGGAGCATGAGATACGCGAGGCAAGCCGCGAGCCGCGTAGCGTATTCGAGTTTTGAGGTGCCGCCTTCCGCGCCGTAGGCCATCGAGCCGCTGCGATCGAGCAGGAGCGTGGCGCGGAGGTTCGTCTCCTCTTCGTACTCGCGGATGTAAAAGCGGTCGCTGCGGCCAAAGACGCGCCAGTCGATGTGGCGAATCTCATCGCCCGGCACGTAAGGCCGGTGCTGCTTGAACTCGACCGAGAATCCCTTGTGCGGCGAGCGATGCAGGCCGGAGCAGAAGCCCTCGACCACCTGCCGGGCGAAGATTTGCAGGTTGCCGATCTTGCTGAGATCGCGCGGGGAGAGGAAGTCGGTGACGGGGGACATGGGGCGTCAGGGCCGGTGACAACCCCGCGCCGGAAACATCCGACATCCCACATCGAACATTCAACCTCCAATCAGTGCCCGGGCGGGACGCCTTCCGTTTCTCGAATCTCGACACCGCCCGGGTTTCTGGCATCCTGCGCGGCCTCCTGCGCTGTTTCCGGCAGCGCTTCTCCTGCAACTTGCGACCTTCCGCAACTCACCTCCCATGCGCGCCACGCAAATGATCTCTCCTCTGCTCCGGGCTGTGGCCTGTGCTGTCATCGCGACTCTCCTCTGTGCCCCACCTGCCTCGGCCGTTCCGTCTGCTGCGCGCGAGTGGAACGAAGAACTGCTCGCAGCCATCCGCAGGAATGTGCCAAACCCACCCGGGCACGCGCGCAATCTTCATCATGTGGCGGTGGCGATGTATGATGCCTGGGCCGCCTACGACCCGACGGCGATCGGATACATCCACCACGAGAAAATCGCGCCGCTGCCTGCGGACATCGAGACCGCCCGGCACGAGTCTGTGAGTTACGCCGCCTACCGCGTGCTGCGCAACCGATTCGCCACCGGAGCCGGCGCCGCCACGTCGCTGGCGAGCTTCGATACCAAACTCACCGCGCTCGGGTATTCACCCGCCGTCGGCCAGGCCGCCACGACGAGCGCCACGACGCCAGCGGAAACGGGCAAGCGCATCGGGCAGGCGATCCTCAACTGGGGCGCCACCGACGGTTTCTCCCTGACCTCCTATCCGCAGGCCTACAACACCGCAGTGAATCCGAACATGGCCACGGCGCTGGCGATGAGCGTGACGGGGAATAACGGCGAGAACCCGTCGCGGCTGAATATGCAGCTCGGCGTCGGCATTCCCTCTGGCACCAATCCGAACTTCTGGCAGCCACTCGCCCTCTCCGCGAGCGTCAGCCAGAATGGCATCCCGATCCCGGGCGGCATCCAGACTTACGTGGGCGTGCAAGGATTGGCGACCACACCCTTCAGTCTCTACCGCATCGATCCGCTGAGGCCCTGGATCGATATCGGGCCTCCCTCGCGCCTGAGCGTGCCGGGCGTGCCCAGTGCGACGGATGCCGGCTATAAGGAGAACGCAATGGATGTGTTGCGGAAGTCGGCGAAATTGAACGATCAGACCGTGGTCAATTTCTCGCCCGGTGCATATGGGAACAACCCACTCGGCGCGGACACGGGCACAGGCCACCCCGACAATCCAGTGACGGGTCTCCCCTATGCGCCCAATCCGGTGAAGCTCGGGGATTTCTTCCGCGTCCTGGCGGAATACTGGGCGGATGGCCCCAACTCCGAGACGCCACCCGGCCACTGGCATGTGCTGGCCAATCAATTGGCGGACAACCCGCTCACGGTGAAAAAAATTCGCGGCGTCGGCCCGACCGTCAATGACCTCGAGTGGGACATCAAAACTTACTTTGCGCTTTCCGGTGCCGTGCATGACGCCGCCTGCGCCTGCTGGGCGATCAAACGTTACTACAGCAGCCCGCGCCCCATCACCGCGATCCGCTACATGGGTGTGCTGGGACAGTCTTCCAATACCGGCGGACCCTCCTACCATACGCAGGGTCTGCCCCTCGAAGCTGGCGTAGTGGAAGTGATCACCGCCGCATCTTCCGCCGCGGGACAAAGGCATGCGCAGATCTGGAACCTCTACACGCAGACTTACGACGCTGGCTCCGCTCACATTGGAAAGATCACTGTCTTCTCCTGGCCTGGCGAAGACGTGAATAACCTGCCCGCGCCCTCCATTGCCACCCATCAAGCCACGGTGCGCTGGATGCTGGCCAAAGACTGGGTGCCCTTCCAGCGCAAGACCTTCAATACCCCGGCCTTTCCCGGTTACACCTCCGGCCACAGCACCTTCTCGCGGGCTGCTGCGGAAGCTCTCACCCTGCTCACCGGCAGTCCGTCATTTCCTGGTGGGTTCCACCATTTCACCTTTCCCGCCAATTCCATGCAGATCGACCTGGGACCCAGTGCCGATGTCGATCTCCAGTGGAATACTTACTACGACGCAGCCGATCAGGCCGGGCAGTCCCGCCGGTGGGGAGGTATCCATCCCGTCGAGGACGACTTCCCTGCTCGCGTGGTCGGCTCCGAAGTAGGGGCATCGGCCTTTGGCCTGGCGGAGAAATACTGGAACGGCACCATCGTGGAGGACTACATGGACCCCGAGGTCACCAAACTTCCCAACGGCTCGGTCCTCCTGACCTGGCAGGCCGTCCGCGGCATGAAACACAAAGTGCGGACCTCTCCCGATCTCGTCACCTGGACCGACGCCACGTCATTTGCCATCTCTTATACGAATGGTGCCCTCGCTGGCGACACCAGCGGGAGCTACACGGACACCAATCCCGGGCCGGGAAAGAAGTTCTACCGCATCGTGCGCGCTCCGGCTCCGTAGTGGAGTGTCTGCGCCGGGATCACAGCGCCCTTTTCGCCTCACCCCTCGGCACCGCCTCCATGACGCGGCGAATGATGTCGTCCACCTTCACGCCCTCCGCCTCCGCATTGAAGGTCGGCACGACGCGATGCCGCAGGACCGGAAGCGCGAGGGCTTCGATGTCGTCGATGGTCACGTGGAAGCGGCCCTGGAGCAGCGCGTACACTTTGCCCGTGAGCACCAGATTCTGGCAGGCGCGCGGGCCGGCGCCCCATTCGATGAGATCCTTGACGAAGGCCGGCGCGTCGGGGTTGGCGGGGCGGGTGTAGCGGACGAGATCGAGCACGAAGTCCATGACGTGCTCCGGCACCGGCACGCGGCGGACGACCTTTTGCAATTCGAGGATCTGCGCGCCGTGGATCACCGGCTGCAATTCCGCACTGAAGCTCCCCGTGGTGCGCGTGATGATCTGCCGCTCCTGCTCACGATCCGGGTATTCTACTTTCACGAGGAAGATGAAACGGTCGCGCTGCGCCTCGGGCAGGGGATAGGTGCCCTCCTGCTCGATCGGGTTCTGCGTCGCCAGCACGAAGAAGGGCTCCTCCAGCTTCAGCGTGTGGCCGCCGGTGGTGACGGTGTGCTCCTGCATCGCTTCGAGCAGCGCGGCCTGGGTCTTCGGCGGGGTGCGGTTGATTTCATCGGCGAGGATCATCTGCGCGAAGATCGGCCCTTTTTGGAAAACGAACTTCCGGTGCCCGGTGGTGGGATCTTCCTGGAGGATGTCCGTGCCGGTGATGTCCGACGGCATGAGGTCGGGCGTGAATTGGATGCGCCGGAAACTCAGGTCCATGCAGCGCGAGAGCGAGCGGATCATCGCCGTCTTCGCGAGTCCCGGCACGCCTTCGAGCAGGCAATGTCCGCCGGCCAGCACGGCGATGAGGAGTTGTGCGATCACCTCGTGCTGCCCGACGATGAATTTCCCCATCTCTTCCTCGATCTGTTGGTACGTCTTCACGAGCAGCGCGGCGGCGGCTTGGTCGTCCATCGGCTCAGTGACGGTGGGAGTCGGGATTTCAATACTGGCGGGTGAGGTAGTCATGCGAAAAGAAGGAGAGGTTGCGGCAGTCCACGGAAATAATCGAGCGTCATGGTAGTTCAGCATCTGCAAACGGCGTGAGGACCGGCACCTTCTCCGTTTTTTGCAGCCGCCAAGAGTCAATCGGGTTCCGACTGGAGCCTTGGTGCTTCTTTTCCGTTACGGAGGTGCAGAAAAATTCTCGCCTCCAAGCTGAAGGCGTGGTCGATGTGAATCGAGCGCCACTCGGAGCCTGCGAGCGTGCCCCTCTCGGCAAACTACGGAGCCGCGATCCCGATGAAGTTTCCGTGCCCGCGTGCGCGCTCGCCAGCGGCGCATCGACGATCATCTCCACGGATAAAGGCCTGCACCATTGGGAATCGACTCGCGCGATTCATGCACGCACGGATGCGCCGCACCGCTCGAACATCAGTAGCAACGCGCTCGCCCGCCAAAGCTGTGGCGAGCCCACGTTGCCTTCAATCCTGCGCACAGAAGTGTTTCGCGATTCTCAGACTCCAATGCCGACTCCACCCCAATATCCCGCACCGAACCGGGACAGGCTCACTCCACTTTGCGAACGAGGCAGGAGGAAAAAAAGAAGTGGTGGACGGCGCGTTTCCGCGCCATCCACCACAAATTCACTTTGCCAGGCAGAGGTTCTTAAGCAGCGGCTTTCTCGCGACGGCGGCGAACCATCCCGCACAGGCCAGCCATCGCCAACCCGGACAATGCTGTGCCGGGTTCCGGAACGGAGGAACCAACACCAGAGATGGACAGGCTGTTCGAGAAGTTCAACCGGGCACCAGGTGCAACCTCGAAGGTGAAATCCTGAAAGACGGTGAAGTTCGGGGTGGCCGTAATCGTGGGGCTGAACCCCTCGCTATCGGAGAAGGCACTATTCTGGAATCCCACCGTGGACTCCGTTCCCAACACATGAACGTTGGATGTTCCATCGACATCGCTGAGGAAGGAAAGGAGCCTAACCGTTGGGGCGATCGGTGACGTTCCAGACGCATTGCTCACAGCGTTCGCAAGGCCATTTGGAAGCGTGAACCCGTCATCAGTGAACACAAAACGCAACGTCAGTGTGAGGGCCGTGTCGTTGAAGACTTGGACAGACGAGTCGAACAAGCCGGAAAAGGGGGTCGTTCCTGGCGAGTTGCTAGAGGCTCCCGTAGTGATGAGTTGGACTCCATTGACTGTGCCGGTGAAGTTGAAAGAGGGGTTTGCTCCGGCTACGCCGCCCGTTGTAGTCAAGTCAAAGACGGGATTTGCGCCGACTTGGAGAGTCCCGAACAGTGTCGCTTCCGCTCTTGGAGCGACGACTAGAATGGCCGCGGTGATGAGTCCCGCACAGTATTTGGTAGTGATGTGTTTAAACATGGTCGTTTCCTCTAAGTTCTTTTGATTTTCTGATGCGTGTTGTGTTTGATTGTCTGGCGTGAATTTCCTACTGCCACCGCCACGGGTGACAGACTTTATTTACTTTGTGGCACCGATGCTGCCCGTTTGCCCAAAATAAGGCAAGAAGTAAAAGTGTGATAATGGACTCGGAATACTCGCGAGGCATGCACCGGTGTATGTCCTACAAACGGCACGTCGCACGCAGAGGCTCGCGGTCGCGATCGACAGTTCCGGCGAGACGCGATGGAAGGAAGCTTTCAAGGGAGAAGCAGAATCAGGAACCCCGTGGACCTCGGGGGTTGTCGGCACGGGTTTGGCGAACGAGGTCGAGCACGAATCCCATGACGTGCTCGGCTACCGGCACGCGGCGCACAGGTTCCAGGATTTGCGCCCCGTGGATCACCGACTGCAGCTCGCTCGCCGAAGCGACACCAAAAATCTTGAGCGCCGGGGGCGACGACATACCTTGCGCGCATGTCGGCAATCCTATGAGCAGTAAAGAGCAGACCTGGCGGCGGCGAGAGACGGTGCTTTGCGCGCGGGTGAATGCGGCGATCGTGCTGGAGGATTGGTTGCGCATGGCGGCTGGGGTTACGATCGGGGCGGCGGTGGCGGTGCTGCTGGTGCGCGTGCTGGGCTTTTCGACGACGCTGGTTTTTGGGATCTGGCTCGTGCTTCTCGTGGGCGCGGCTGGCTTTGCGGTGGTCGCGCGCCGGAAGTCCTTCTGGCGGGCCGGCGATGGGCTGCTGCGGCTGGAGATCGCCGGGCGTTTGCACGGCGGGCTGAGCGCGGCAGCGTCCGGCGTGGGTGCGTGGCCGGGGGTGGAGAGC
>JBGSYE010000375.1:0-4430 GCA_041751075.1 Chthoniobacteraceae bacterium | reverse complement strand
GCTCGCGACGCGCGTGCTCGGCGGCGCGGCGGGCGCGGACTCCATCGCCATCGGCCCGGCGGGCGCGAGAAGGATCTGGGCGGTGAAATGGAACGCCGTCCCCTCACCCAGAGTGCTCTCGACCCAGATGCGACCGCCCATTTGCCGCACGATTTGAGAGGCAATGGCGAGGCCGAGGCCGGTGCCGCCATACTGCCGCGTGGTCGAGCCATCGGCCTGGGAGAACGCCTCGAAAATTAGCGCCTGCTTGTCCGCCGGAATGCCAATGCCTGTGTCGGTCACCGTGAAGTGCAGGTGCTGGACCTCCTCCTCGTGCGACTCGACGACGACGCGCAGCATCACGTCCCCCGCGGCGGTGAACTTGAGCGCGTTGTCGATCAGGTTGATCAGGATCTGCCGCAACCGCATCGGGTCGCCAATCAGATGGTCGGGCACTTCCGGGGGGATGTCGGCGGTCAGCTCGATCCCTTTTTGATCCGCACGCATCCCGAGCGGCTTGAGCATCGTGCCGAGGCAATCGCGCAGGCTGAAAGGGATCGCCTCCAGCTCCAGCTTGCCCGCCTCGATCTTCGAGAAGTCGAGAATGTCATTGATCAGATGGAGCAGAGAGTAGGCGGAGGATTTCGCCATGCCGAGATACTCGCGCTGTTCGGGATCGAGGTCGGTGTCGAGCACCAGATCGGTCATGCCGATGATGCCATTCATTGGCGTGCGAATCTCGTGGCTCATGTTCGCGAGGAACTCGCTCTTCGCCCGGTTCGCCGTTTCGGCGTCTTCCTTGGCCTGCCGCAGATTCATTTCCGCATGGCGGCGGTCGGTGGTGTCCCAATTGACACCAATCATGTGCGCCGCAGAACCGTCCGCCGCCCGTTGCACCAGGGCGTGAGCCTCAATGTGGCGCACTTCGCCGTTGGGCCACACGACGCGAAATTCGATATGGAAGCCATTGACGCTATCGACCGCGGCCCGGATCTCGGCTTCGGCCCGGGCCCGGTCTTCCGGGTGCAGACCATTCTGCCAGACCTCGTAGGCGCCACTGAAGTCCTCCTCGCGAATGCCATAAAGCGCATACATCTGCGCGTCCCAGACCAGCTCATTGGTCATCACATTCCAGTCCCAGATTCCGATGTGCGCGGATTCCGTGGCTAGGGCGAGCCGTTGCCGGCTTTCCAACAGCAATGCCGAGGCCTGTTTGCGCTCGGTCACGTCCTGAGCCATGACGACGATTCCGAGAACGTTCCCGTCCTCGTCGGCGTAGGGGACCTTATCCGTCTGGACCCAGAGTTCATTACCCTCCCGATCCCGGATCGTCTCGACGTATCCCAGTTTTGGCTCTCCCGATCGGATCACCTCCAGATCATCCGCATGGAATCGGGCCGCATCCTCCGGATAAATTTCCATCGATGGTTTTCCTTCGATTTCTTCGAGAGTCTTGCCGGCGGAATCCGCGACCCGTTGGTTGACGCGCAGGATGCGGTTTTCCGTGTCCTTGAACCAGATCATGGCCGGCATCAGGTCAAAGAGCACGCGCAGTTCGGTTTGCTGCCGCTGCAGCGCTTCGTTGGTGGTCGCAAGTTCAGAAGTGCGCTCGGACACTCTGCTCTCCAGTTCGGATCGGGAGCGTTTTTGGTCGTCGATATCCGTGCAGGTTCCGACCCATTGCACGATCTGGCCGTGCTCGTTGCGCATGGGCAGCGCGCGGCCGAGATGCCAGCGGTAGGTGCTGTCGGAAGCGCGCTTGAAACGGTATTCGATCTCGTAGTGTTCCCCCGTGGTGAAGGAGTGGGTCCATCGGTCGATACACGCTTGGAGATCATCCGGATGCACCACCGCACTCCAACCCCAGCCCTCCGCCTGCGCGAGCGTGAGACCCGTGTAAACAAACCACGCTTGGTTGAAATAATCGACACAACCGTCGGGCCGCGAGGTCCAGATGATTTGCGGCATGGCATCGGCGAGGAAACTGTAGCGTTCCGCGCCTTCACGCAAAACCGCGGCGACTTTTGCCTCTTTCAGATCCCGCTCAAGCTGGCGTCGCTCCGTGATGTTCATCATCGATCCGACCATGCGGAGCGGCTTGCCTCCCGCGTCGCGCACGACATACCAGCGATCGTGGACAAACGCATACGAGCCATCCGCGCAGCGAAAACGGTACTCGCCCGACCAGGATTCCGCCGGGCTGGCGAATAACGCATGCACGCTGTCCATGAGCGCGTCGTGATCGTCCGGATGAATGCCGCCCATCCAAAACTCCATCGTCGATTCGAATGCGCCGGGGCGGTAGCCGAACAAATTCCCGAGCGACTCGCTGAAGGTGATGGTGTTGGCGACAATGTTCCAATCCCAGATCGCGTCGTCGGTCGCGCGGGCGACGAGTCGAAACCGCTCCTCGCTCTCCCATAGCGCATGCTCCGTACTCTTTCGTTCGGTGATGTCCATGGCCGTGCCCATGATCTGCCAGGCAGCGCCATTCGGTCGGCGCTTGAACACGGCTTCGCGGGTCCAAGTCCAGCGCCACTCCCCACTGGCGCTTTTCACGCGGAACTCGAGTTCGAAGACGCGATTGTCCGTCACCTTCGCAAAATGGGCTTGCTGCTGGACGAGCCGGGGCAGGTCTTCGGGGTGAATGATCGTCGGCAGGAAGTTCTCGCCCATCTCGAGAATCTGCGCTGACGAATAGCCGAGGGACTCCGCGGCGTTTCGGTTTGTGTAAATGCTCGTGCCGGTCTCGAGATCGAAGAGATAAATAGTGCTCGTCGAGTTCTCCGCGATGCTCTCGGCGAAGTGTTTGCTCTCACGCAAGGCCTTCTCAGCCTGCTTGCGCTCGGTGATGACGCTCGCAGAGGGGACGAGAAAGACGACCTCGCCGGTCTCGTCTCGCATCGGTTGCAGGGAGAAATCGACGTCAATGAACTGGTTGTCCGCCACCTGCGCCTGCACGTCGTAGCGCGAGGCCTCCCCGCGCGCTCCCCGCTCGATGGCCTCACGCAACTGTTGCTGGGCATCCGGTGACCGACTCCACCAGGGGGTTTCCGCGAAGGGCTTTCCCAGGACATCTTCCGGCTTCAACCCGGCCGCCGCGAGCGCAGGACGATTGCACTCGATCAGGATTCCCTCGGGCGTCAGCAACCCCACGAACATGGAAGGCCCGACGCCATCGATGAGATCGCGCAGGCGCTTTTGACTCTGCCGCAAGGCCGCTTCCTTTTCATGAATCGCCGCCGCCATTTTGTTGAACTCCCGCGCCAGCGCGCCAAGCTCGTCGGACGAAGTCTCCGGAAGTTGCACGTTCACTTCACCGCGGCCGAAGCGCATCACGCTTTGCTGGAAATCGCGCACGGGACGCGTGATTCCTTTCCCGAGCCAGAGGGCCAGCACCGTCGCGGCCGCGAGCCCGAGAGCGCTAAAAAGCAGGATCGCCACGCCAAATGATCGCGCCGGCGCAAACGCTTCTTCCTGCTGCATCTTAACGATGAGCCCGAGCTTGCGTGACGAAAGCCAGCGATAGGCGATGATCGACGGAATGCCTTTGTAGTCAGGGCCGAGAATGACGCCGCTGTTGCCGGCGAGGCACTCCTTCACTGCCGCGGTCGAGGGGCGACGCGTCAGCACCGCCCCCTCGCTGAGGAGGCGCGGCTGTGTCACGAAAAAGCCCTCGGGGTTGGCAAGAAATGCGTCGTCCGTCCGGCGCGTTCCGGTGCGCTGCCGCGCGATCGCGCTGAGTTCGCTCACGCTGAGACGCGCGGCGAGGACGCCGACGAGTTCTCCCGTGCTCGATCGGATCGGCGCCGCGATCGTGATCACGGCCGCGTGCGCGTCGGGCGAGAGGTAGGGGCTTTGGGCAAAGACGCCGGCCTTTCCGTTTTCAAAATACTCGTGCCCGGCCTTTGCCTTGCCCTCCTCGCTCGCGTTCGTCGAGGCGAGCACCGCCCCGGTGACCGGGTGCATGACGAAGAGTTCAAGATAGTGGCGCAGCGACGGACGGAGCTCCGAGAGGATCGCCTCCCGCGCTTCCTGCCCTCCCGGCGCGGCGACGAGCTTCGCCATTTGCGCCTGGAGATCTTCAGGAGCCGCAAGCGCCGTCACGTCCGCGGTGCGTTCGTCCATCCAACCATTCACCGACCTCTCCTTCTCAATCGCGGTCGAAAGCAATTCCGAGATGGCGGCCGAGCGCAAAGCATCGTGCCCGCTGCGATACGCCAGCGAGCCGAGGCCCGCGATGAGCGCCGCCGCCAGGAGGACGAACGCAACCGTGATGCGCTGAGTGAGACCGAATTGCGTTTTCATCGCGCGATCTCCAGGAGTTGCGCCGCCTCGCGCGCCGGCATCGGCCTCATTTTCCGCCGCAATCCATAGGCTGTGCAGGCCAGACCGGCGAGCACCAGCGCGCCCGGCAGCCCACGCTCAAGCGCGATCATGCGCCACCGCTC
>JBGSYE010000374.1:0-6169 GCA_041751075.1 Chthoniobacteraceae bacterium | reverse complement strand
GTGGATTCTCCGAGATTCAAAAGCACGGCGATCTCCCGCGCGTTCTTGCCGTGCCCGATGTGTTGAAAGACCTCCAGTTCCCGATCGGTCAGCGCCTGCATGCCCGAGAGCTCCGGTTGAGCGCCTCGCTGAGTCATCCGTTTCAGGACATTCGCCGTCATCGCTTCGCTCAGATACACTTCGCCATGGAGGACGCGCTCGATGGCTTTCAGCACCTCGCCGGGCCCTTCCTGCTTGCTCACATAACCGCGGGCGCCCGCACGCAGCACCCGGTCGGCGTACAGCGCTTCGTCGTGCATGGAGATGACGAGCACCGGCACGCTGGCTCCCTGGGCTTTGAGATCCTTGATGAGTTCGATACCGCTCGATCCCCGCAGCGTCAGGTCCACGAGCACCAGGTCGGGACGGGTCTCCTGGATGACCTGCATGGCGGCCTTGATATTGTCCGCCTCCCCACAGACACGCATCGTCTGAACTTTCTCGACCATGTGCCGAAGCCACTCGCGCATCATCGGGTGATCCTCGACGAGGACGACTTTGGTCACGGTGCTTTCAGCTTCGGGTGGCATGGCGGGAATGGGTAATCATCGCGGCTGGGAGAACGCAAGAGACCACGGTCCCCCCAGCGGGATCGCGGTGAAAATCCAGCGTCGCACCGATGGTCGAAGCCCGGTAGTTCATCGTGTTGAGGCCCATCCCGCGGCCGGTGGATTTGCCCGGAGGCAGGCCCGTGCCATCGTCGCTCACGGTCAGGCGCAAGGCGTCCTGGTCCCGGTTGCACGCGATGGCGATCCGGCTGGCTTGGGCATGGGTCACGGCGTTGTTTAATGCTTCCTGCGCGATCCGGTAAAGGTGCATCCCGACCTCCGCATCGGCGATCTGGACTTCGCCGCGCGATTCGAAGACCACTTCGATGCGTCGCAGCCGCCGGGTGGTCTCGACCAGTTCGGCGAGAGCCGCGGAGAGGCCCACCTCATTCATCTGCACGGGGAAGATGCCCCGCGCCATGCCGCGCGCTTCGGAGATGGCCTCGCGGACCATCCGGCTGATGCCTTCCGCCGCCTTTGACTCCTGCGGGGCGTGCCCGTCGAGATCTTCCCGCAGGGAAGTGACGGCGAAGCCGATCGCCGCGAGCGTCTGGCACAGGCCATCGTGCAAGTCCTGGCCGATCCGCCGCTGCTCGCGCTCGCTCGCCCGGACCAGTTCACTCTCCAGGTGCGCGTTGCGTTCCAGCGACTCCAGGCGGGTGCGGATGGATTCAGTCTGCGCCGCCAGCGCGGAACCCCCGACGGCGACAAAGAAAAAGTAGATCGTGCGATTCAAAGCCGCCCAACCGAAGGCGAGGCTGCTGAGGTAAGGGTGGTCGCCGGCATTGCTCACACCCCAGGCCACGCCACAGGCCCCCGCCATCGCCAGCGCCGTCGTCCGATCGAGATACCAGGCCGCGGCAAAGATCGGCACCGCGTAGAAGACAAAGAGGCTCAGCTCCCACGTCGTGAGGAAGTCAAAATACCCGAGCACCGCCACCGCCGCCCAGAGCTCCAGGAGCAAAGCGCGTCGCGATTGGGCGCCGAAGCGCTGGGAGAAACTCATGCGGCGAGGCTACCAAGGCGCGGTGCTCCCCGCAACCCGCGGCCGGCGTGGTCTCCCCGCCAAAAAAACCTGTTCGCCGTTTGCGAACCGCAGACCGATGATCCCACCCATGAAACCTTTTCTCCCCGTCTTCCTTACTCTCCTTTCCCTGCTCTCCCCTGCCCTCGCGGCGAAGGATACGCAGCCGAACATCGTCATCATGCTCATCGACGACATGGGGGTGATGGATACCTCGCTGCCATTCCTCACCGACGCAGCTGGCCAGCCGAAGCGCTATCCGCTCAATGACTACTACCGCACCCCCAATATGGAGCGCCTCGCCGCGCGGGGCATCCGCTTCAATAATTTCTGCGCGATGAGCGTCTGCTCGCCGACCCGCATCTCGATCATGACCGGCCAGAATGCCGCGCGCCATCGCACGACAAACTGGATCAACCCCGACACCGACAACGCCGGCCCCAAAGGCCCGCCGCAGTGGAACTGGCACGGATTGAAGGAAGGCGACGTCACGCTGCCGGCGCTGCTGCGCGAAGCGGGTTACCGCACCATCCACGTCGGCAAAGGCCACTTTGGACCACGGGAATCGGAGGGTGCTGATCCCGCCAATCTCGGCTTTGACATCAACGTCGCCGGGGCCTCCATCGGCGCGCCCGCGAGCTACTACGGCCGGGAAAATTTCGCCAGCAGCGGCAAGCGCTCGAAGTCCAACGTCCCTGGCCTCGAGAAATATCACGGCCAGGAAATCTTCCTCACCGAAGCGCTCACGCTCGAGGCGAATGCGCATGTCGCCGACGCCGTGAAGGCGGAGAAACCCTTCTTCCTCTACTTCGCGCATTACGCCGTACATGCCCCGTTCAATTCCGACCCGCGCTTCGCCGCGCATTACACGGACTCCGGCAAATCCGCGGAGGCACAGGCTTTTGCGACCCTCATCGAGGGCATGGACAAATCGCTCGGCGACGTGCTCGACCAGCTGGACAAACTCGGTGTCGCGGAGAACACGCTGGTCTTCTTCCTCGGCGACAACGGCACCGACGCGCCGCTCGGCCCTCAGCACGTGGTCGCCTGCGCCGCGCCGCTGCGCGGGAAAAAGGGTTCCCACTATGAAGGCGGCACCCGCGTGCCCTTCATCGCCGCATGGGCCAGGCCAGCCGCGGAAAGCGCCTCCCAAAAGCGCCTCCCGATTCCCGCCGGCCACATCCAGACGCAGCAGGCCGCGGTGCAAGACCTCTTCCCCACCCTCCTCGCGCTGACCGGCAAATCGGCGCCGCCGAATCACACGGTGGACGGCGCGCGCCTCGGCACCCTGCTCGCCGGCAAACGCGACACGGGCCGCACCGAGCAGTTCCTCATGCACTACCCGCACGCACCGCATCGCACCGACTACTTCACTGTCTATCGCGACGGCGACTGGAAGATCATCTACCACTACTTCCCCACGGAGGTTTCAGAGGGCTCGCACTACCAGCTCTTCCATCTCGGAAAGGATCCCTTCGAGCAGAATAACCTCGCCGGCACCGAAACCGCCCAACTCCGCCGCATGATGCAGGGCCTCATCGCCGGGCTGGAAAAGCAGGGCGCCGTCTATCCGCTGGACCAGCCCGGCGGGGCCCCCGTGAAGCCAAAGCTCCCTTAAGGCGTTGCGGTCATAGCAGTTTGTAGAAAGCGTCGCGTTCAATTTCCGCGTCCTTGAGAATTTTGTTGAACAGGCCACCCGCGGCTGTCCGTCCCGTCTAAAGTTCCCAGCGCACGAGTCTTGACTGGCGACCGGCCTTGCCGCCTCGTTAAACGCCCTCCTTTCACTCCCATGAATCCTGCACGCCTTCTCACCGCCGCATTCGCCGCACTCACCGCCCTCGACTTCCATGCTGACGTGCATGCACGAACCCCCGACGGGAAACCGCTCGTCTTGCTCCTCGCGGGGCGGCCTTCGCACGGGCCGGGCGAGCATGAGCACAATGCCGGCGTGCAACTGCTCGCGAAGTGCCTCGCGCAAGGCGCGCCCGACGTGGCGACGAAAGTCTTCCTGAATGCCGCGTGGCCCAGCTCGGACGAGTTTGCGCAGGCGGACACCGTGGTCTTCTACTGCGACGGCGGCGCGGGGCATTTCCTCGTGAAAGATGGACACCTCGAGGAGTTCTCGAAGGTGATGGAGCGCGGCGTGGGCTTTGTGGCGCTGCATTACGGCGTCGAGTTTCTCGCGGAGAAGGGCAAGGGCGGGCCGGAGGCGCTCGATTGGATGGGCGGTTTCTTCGAGGCGAACTGGTCGGTGAATCCGCACTGGACCGCGGAGTTCACGGAGCTGCCGCAGCACCCGATCAGCAATGGCGTGAAGCCCTTCAGCTCGCTCGACGAATGGTATTTTCACATGCGCTTCCGCGGCGACGACCAGGGCAGGCTCACGCACATCCTCTCGGCCATCGCGCCGGACACCACCATGAGCCGGCCGGATGGACATCACTCCGGCAATCCCACGGTGCGGGCCGCGGTCGCCGCGAAGAAACCGCAGACGACCGCGTGGGCGTACGAGCGCCCGAATGGCGGACGCGGCTTTGGCTTCACCGGCGGACACTTCCACGCGGGCTGGGGACAAAACGACCAGCGCAAGCTCGTGCTCAACGCGATCCTCTGGACGGCGAAAGTGGACGTGCCGGCGCAGGGCGTGGAGTCGCGCGTGAGCGAAGACGACCTCAAGGCGAACCTCGATCCGAAGCAACCGCGCGGCCCCAGGCCGAAGCCCGCTGCCGCGGCAAAGCCCGCGGACTCTGGCGATCCGCACGCGGCGCCCGTCTTCAGTACGGTGCGCGTCACGCGCGGCCCGGTGTCGATCAAAGCGAATCTCATGGGCGCGAAGGAACTGCACCTCGTCGTGACCGACGCGGGCGACGGCTTCCGGGGCGATTGGGCGGACTGGCTCGCGCCGACGCTCATCAAGGCGGACGGCACGCGCATTCCACTCTCGACGCTGAAGTGGACGGATGCACAGCAGGGCTTCGGCGAGACGGTGAACGGACGCAACACCCGCCGGGAAGCGCTCAAGGTGAACGACGAGCGCCACGCCGACGGGATCGGCACGCATGCCCCCTCGCTCATCTCCTACGACCTGCCGGAGGGCGTCGTCGCCTTCGAAGCGCAGGGTGCGATCGACGATGGCGGCTACAATCAAAATATGGGATCGAGCGTGCTCTTCCAGGTCTTCACCACGAAGCCCGACGCCGCCGTGCTGAAGGCGTCGGCGGAGAAGGCAGGCAAAGGCCCCGGCGTCCCGCTCGGCCTCGCCGCGGCGAAGGCCAACATGAGTAAATTCAAAACCGCTGATGGTCTCGCCGCGACGCTCGTCGCCGCGGAGCCGATGATCCAAAATCCCACGAACCTCGACATCGACCATCGCGGGCGCATCTGGGCGCTGGAGGCGGTGAACTATCGCTCTTCCTTCAAACCGTGGGGCGAGCTGCGCGAGGCCGGCGACCGCGTCGTCATCCTCGAAGACACCGACGGCGATGGAGAGGCGGACAAGGAGACCACTTTCTACCAGAGCAAAGAGCTCACGAATCCGCTCGGCATCTGCGTGCTGCCGCAGGAGCGCGGCACTCAAGTGATCGTGAGCGCGGCGCCGAACGTGTGGCTGCTCACCGACGCCGACGGCGACGACAAGGCGGAGAAGGTCGAGAAACTCTGCCAGGTGAAAGGCAACTTCGATCACGATCACCAGATCCACGCCTTCGTCTTCGGCGCGGATAAAAAATTCTATTTCAACTTCGGCAACGAGAGCCAGGCGTTGCTCGACCCAGCCGGGACGGCCTTCACCGACCTCGCCGGCAATCGCACCGTCGCCGACGGCAACCCGTATCGCGAGGGCCTCGTCTTCCGCTGCGATCTCGTGAATGGAAAACTCACGAACGTCGAAACGCTCGGCTGGAACTTCCGCAACAACTACGAAGTGACCGTCGATTCCTTCGGCACGATGTGGCAGAGCGACAATGACGACGACGGCAACAAGGGCGTGCGCATCAACTACGTGATGCAATACGGCAACTACGGCTACACCGACGAGATGACCGGCGCGGGCTGGCGGACAGACCGCATCAATCGCGAAAAGGAAATCCCGCTCCAGCACTGGCATCTGAACGATCCCGGCACCGTGCCGAATCTGCTCCAGACCGGCGCGGGCTCGCCCACCGGCATCCTCATCAATGAAGGCAGCGCGCTCGGGCCGCAGTTTGAAAATCAGCTCATCCACTGCGACGCCGGACCGCGCACCGTGCGCGCTTATCCCGTGACTGCCGACGGCGCGGGCTACCAGGCCACGATGGTCGATATCCTCACGAGCGAAGATCCGTGGTATCGCCCCGCCGACGTGGCCATCGCGCCGGACGGCTCGCTCTTCGTCGCGGACTGGTACGACGCCGGCGTCGGCGGGCACAACATGGCCGATCGCGAGAAGGGCGAAATCCGCGGCCGCATCTATCGCATCGCGCCAGCCGCCGGGAAACTTTCCGCGCCGACGCCCGACTTCAGCACCGCCGCCGGCTGCGTCGCCGCGCTGCCATCGCCGAATCGCGCCACGATGTACCTC
>JBGSYE010000373.1:0-3052 GCA_041751075.1 Chthoniobacteraceae bacterium | reverse complement strand
CCGTGTGGCGCGCGAGGTCGCGGCTCGACGTGGTGGGGACGCTGGCCACGGATGCGGGACGCCTGGGTTCCGTCCTGGTGACGGCGGGCTTCGCTGGCGCGGGCTTTGAGACGAAGGGTTTCTTCTCCACGGGCTTCGACGTCGTGCGAGGCGCCGGGGCGGGCGTCGCCTGGGGCTTGATCTCCGTCTTCGGAGGCGGCACGTCCTTGCGCGTCCGGGTCCGCAGCGTACCGGGTCCAGCGGCGTCGAGCACCGTGGTCCCCATCACGAGGAGCAGCCACGGCAGCGAGGAAAGGCGGCGCATCTCAGCGATCGCCCGGGGGTTTCTCCGCCGGGGCCTTTGCGGCGCCTGCCGGCAGCTTTTCATCGAGGCCGAGGTCGATCGCCTTGCGCTTGGCTTTGATGGCGGCGACGTCGGCGGCTTCGAGCTTCGTGGCGGCGGAGCGCATCGCTTCACCGGCGGATTTCTCCATGGTCGCCAGGGTCTGCTTGTCGGCGGAGGCTTTTTTGCGCAGCTCGACGATCTCCGGCGGAGTCCTGGTGCTGCCAGGCCCCTCGGCGACGGGCTCGAGGTTCGGGGTGTCGTTCAGGATTTTGAGTTCGGCATTCACGAGATTCGCGCGGGTCTCGGTCTCCTCGATGTGCTTGATGACACTCTCGATCGCCTTGAATTGCGCTTCGCCGAGCGCTTTGAGGCCATCGACTTTCTGCTTCTCGGCGTCGATCCGCAGGCTGGTGAGTTCCACCACCTGTTCGAGGCGCATCTTCTGCGCCTGGAGTTGCTCGAGATAGGTCGCGGTGTCGCCCATCAGCGAGTTTGTGGCGTCGATGCTTTCCTGGAGCTTCTGGGCCTGCATCCGGGCGAGGCGGAGATCGCCATTGGTGCGCTCGATCTCGCGCTGCTTCGCCACGACCTGGCGTTCGAGGTCCCGCTGTTTGAGTTCGAGGAGCAGCGAGCGGGCATTCTCCTGGTCCGCCTCCTGAGCCAGCGCGGGCGAGACCGCACCGACGGCGACGAGGGCAGCGACGAGGAATGAACGACTGTGGGGAGTCACAAGTTTTTTCATAAGTCCGGTGCGTGTATCACAGCGCTCGGAACCGGAGCAAGCGGTGTGTCAGAGAAATTTATCCCCGATTTTTCCAGGAGACCGACACGCGGCGCAGTCCGCGGCGGACGCCCCGGCACGCTGCGCCTCTGGCCGCGCAGTGGCAGGGAAGGCTTGCCGAGCCTTCCCTACACCTTCGGTTCCCAACCCTTGCGGTAGGCGCGCCGCCAGAGCTTCTCGGCTTCGGGATTGTCGATGATCTTGCCGGTTTTCGAATCGCAGCGGACCACGGTATTTGTCCGGTAGGCGATGTTGCCGAGGTGGCAGAGCATGGTGCTCTTCTGGCCTTCGTCGATCGGGCTGTTGAGCTGCGCTTTGCCGCGGATGGTGTCGAGGAAGTTCCCCATGTGCGCGGGATCGCCGCCGGGTTTTCCCGCGCCCTTCTCTTCGCTGACTGCCTTTCCCTTTCCATCATACACGGCCCACGAATCGCGCCCGATGGCGAAGGTGCCGCCTTCGCCGTAGAAGACGATCTCGGCGATCGGCTTCTCCGCCGCGCGCGGATGGCAACTGCTGCACACCCACTCCATGCCCACCTTGCCAAAGTCATAAACCGCGGTCCCGGTGTCGGGCGTCTCCTGCTGGTCGTCAAACCAATAGCGCCCGCCATTGTAAGTGACGCGCGAGGGGTAATCGACCTGCAGGCCCCAGCGCAGGATGTCGAGAGTGTGGATGCCATTGTTGCCGAGCTCGCCATTGCCCCAGTGCCAGAGCCAATGCCAGTCGTAATGCATGAAGGGCGCCATGTCGCGCTCGTCGGGCACCGGGCCCTGCCAGAGATCCATGTCGATCTCCCCGCCCGGCTTCAACTTGCCGCCGCCGATGGCCTGCCGCGCATTATAGTAAAAGGCGCGGCCAAATCGCACCTGCCCGATGGCCCCGCCGTGCAGCGCCGCGATGGCGCCCTTCATCCAGGTGCGGCGCTGATTGCCCATCTGCACGATGCGCCCGTATTTCTTCTGCGCCGCGACGATCATCTCCGCTTCGTGGGGATTCTGGCTGCCGGGCTTCTCGACGTACACATGCTTCCCCGCCTGCATCGCGAGCAGCGCCATCGGCGTGTGCCAGAAGTTCGGCGTGGCGATGAAGACCGCATCCACGCTTTTGTCCTCGAGGATCTTGCGGAAATCCTTCACGCCTTCGCAGGTGGTGTCCTGTTTCGCGGCGATCGACTTGAGCCCCGTCTCGAGCCGCTTCGGATCGAGCTCCGCGACGTAGGCGATCTCCGTCTCCGGCAGCGTGAGCAGCGCGTTCACATGGGCCAGGCCGCGGCCGAGGCCGATCACGGCGACCTTGAGTTTGCGGCCCGCGGAGTCGGCGGCGCGGAGCTGCGGGAGGGAGGAAAGGGCAGCGCCGGCGGTGAGGATGGCGGTGCGTGCGAGGGCGGAGCGGCGGGTGAGGTCCATAGGTGGGTGCAGGGTATTCCTTCTATCGACTTCAATGCCGGGAATTAGTCCGCATCAATCACACTCTTCCGGCAACTGAACCTCGAACCGCGAACGCCGAACATCGAAGTGTCCCCAGAACGCTGCCGTTGGATTTTGCCACGGATGGACACGGATCAAACACGGATGCGGAGTTTGGAGGCAAATCCGCAGGAGACAGAGGGGCGCGAGATTCACGCAGTCTCCTTTCCACCGGCACCTCAGCCATCCATCCGTGGCTCGATCAAACCTTCCCCAGGTTTGGAGCGTGTGATATGAGGCACGACACGCCAGACTCCTCTGGACGCGCGGGAATCCCTCTGCTACCTGCCACGCTCCCAAAAGCGCCCATGTTGCCCGATTGAGATTCCGATGCGCCTTTTCTACTGCGACCCAGGGCTGGCGACGAATCTCGGGCATCACGCGCACTCCTGCCGGGCCATCGTCGGCGAAGCCCGCCGGCGCGGGATCGAGGCCACCGTCTTCGGCGCGCACGACGCGGACGCCGCCGTGCGGGAGGAA
>JBGSYE010000372.1:0-9641 GCA_041751075.1 Chthoniobacteraceae bacterium | reverse complement strand
ACGCCCGCCGCCGCGAGTTCCGAGCGCAGCGGCCCGCCCAGCGAGTGACTGGTGGTGAGCAGCTCGACGCGATGCCCGCGCGCCGCCATCCGCGCCGCCACTCCGCAGCCGTGGCGCTCCATTCCGCCGTAGGCTGCCATCTGCGGAGCGTAGGCCAGGAGATTCATGCGCCCGACTCGCAGCAATGACCGAAGAGGACACTCTCAATGGGCATCCCGGACTTGTAACAGCGCGACTCCCGCGTGGAAATCTGGAACTTTCACGGAATGTCGGAGGGGCGGCTTTCCCGCTGCCCCAGCCCTCGCCGACTGGAATGTCGCCGCTCCCAGTCAATGCGGCACGCCACAGCTACATCCGGTCACTGCGCCGGGAGCGGCATCGTAGTTCAGATTCGGGCCGAGCCAGCGTTCGACTTCCTGCAAGGTCATGCCTTTCCGGATGTGGTAGTCGAGCACCTGGTCGCGGTCGATCTTGCCGAGGCCGAAGTAGCGCGCTTGCGGGTGGGCGAAGTAGAGGCCGCTGACACTCGATCCGGGCCACATGGCGAAGCTCTCGGTGATCTTGATGCCGGCGTTTTTCTCCACGTCGAGGAGCTTCCAGAGCGTGCCTTTCTCGGTGTGATCGGGACACGCGGGGTAGCCAGCGGCGGGGCGGATGCCGCGATATTTTTCTTCGATCAGGTCGTCGGTGCTCAGACCTTCGGTTTTGCCGAAGCCCCATTCTTCGCGGGTGCGTTTGTGGAGGTATTCGGCGAAGGCTTCGGCGAGGCGGTCGGCGAGGGCTTCGGCCATGATGGCGTTGTAATCGTCGTGCCCGGTTTTGAACTTCTCGACGAGCGCGGAGAGGCCGATGCCGGTGGTCACGGCGAAAGCGCCGAGATGATCCTGTAGCGGCGGTCTATGACCGTCGCTGACTCCCGGCTCCGCACCGCCTTCGCCCGCACAAGTGCGACGGTCATAGACCGCCGCTACAGGCTTTGGCGCCACGAAGTCCGCGAGTGAGCGGTGTGGCTCGCCGACTTCCTTCACCATCTGCTGCCGGAGGAAATGGAACCGGGTCAGAACTTCGGTGCGCTTTTCGTCGGTGTAGAGCTCCACATCGTCGCCGTCGGCGTTCGCGGGAAAGATGCCATAGACGGCGTTCGCGGAGATGAGCTTCTCCGCGATGATCCGGTCGAGGAGTTCCTGTGCGTCAGCGAAGACCTTGCGCGCCTGCTCGCCGTATTTCTCGTGCTGGAGGATCTTCGGATACACGCCGCGCAGCTCCCAGGTGTGGAAGAAGGGCGACCAGTCGATGTACTCGCGCAGCGTCGCGAGCGGGAAGTCCTGCAAGACGCGCACGCCGGTGAATTCCGGCTGCGCGATGTCTTCGGCGCGCCACTCGATCGGCGTGCGATTCGTGCGAGCGTCTTCGAGCGGGACGAGCTTTTGCACGGAGCCGGCGTGCGTGGCACGGAGGCGGGCGTGGTCATCGTGATTGCGTGCGGTGAAGGCCGGACGCGTCTCGGGATTGATGAGGCTGCTCACCACCGGGACGGCGCGGCTGGCGTCGAGCACATGCACGATGGGCTCGGAGTAATGCTGCGAGATCTTCACCGCTGTGTGCGCCTTGCTCGTCGTCGCGCCGCCGATGAGCAGCGGCACTTTGAATCCCTGCCGCTCCATCTCGCGCGCGACGTGGATCATCTCGTCGAGCGAAGGTGTGATGAGCCCGGAGAGGCCGATGATGTCGGCGTTTTCGCGCCGCGCGGCTTCGAGGATTTTCTCGCACTGCACCATCACGCCGAGGTCGATGACCTCGTAGTTGTTACACGCGAGCACGACACCGACGATGTTCTTGCCGATGTCGTGCACGTCGCCTTTCACCGTCGCGAGCACGATCTTTCCCTGGGCACGCACGGTCTCGCCGCGCGCGGCCATGGCGGCCTTTTCCGCCTCCATGAACGGCGTGAGGTAGGCGACGGCTTTCTTCATCACGCGGGCGGATTTCACGACCTGCGGGAGGAACATCTTGCCCGCGCCAAAGAGGTCACCGACGACGCCCATGCCATCCATGAGCGGACCCTCGATGACGAGCAGCGGTTTGCTGAGTTTTTGCCGGGCTTCCTCGGTGTCCTGCTCGATCCACGCGTCGATGCCTTTCACGAGCGCATGGCTCAGGCGTTCCTCCACGGTGCCCTGGCGCCAGGCTTCGAGCACTTCGATATTCGCCTTCTGGTCGGCGACGCTGCCGCTCGCTTTCCGCTTTTCGCCGTAGTCCACGAGGCGTTCGGTCGCGTCGGGGCGGCGATTGAGGAGCACGTCCTCGACGAGTTCCTTCAGCTCCGGCTCGATCTCTTCATACACCTCGAGCATCCCGGCATTGACGATGCCCATGTCCATGCCGGCTTTGATCGCGTGGAAAAGAAACGCGCTGTGCATCGCCTCGCGCACGGGATTGTTGCCGCGATAGCTGAACGAAACATTCGACACACCGCCGCTGACTTTGGCGTGCGGGAGGTGCGTCTTGATCCAGCGCGTGGCCTCGATGAAATCGACGGCGTAGTTGTTGTGCTCCTCGATGCCGGTGCCGACGGTGAGGATGTTCGGGTCGAAGATGATGTCCTCTGGCGGAAGGCCGACTTCATCGACGAGGATGCGGTAGGCGCGTTCGCAGATGCGGATCTTTTCCGCGTAGCTCGCGGCCTGCCCCTGCTCGTCGAAGGCCATGACCACGACCGCCGCGCCGTAGCGCAGGATCGTGCGCGCGCATTCCTTGAATTTCTCCTCGCCCTCCTTGAGCGAGATCGAGTTCACGATGCCTTTCCCTTGCAGGCATTTCAGGCCGGCTTCGATGACCTCCCACTTCGAGGAGTCCACCATGAGCGGAGACTTCGCGACCTCGGGCTCGCTCCCGAGCAGGTGGAGGAAGCGCGTCATCGCGGCGACGCCGTCGATCATGCCTTCGTCCATGCAGACGTCGATGATGTTGGCGCCGTTCTCGACCTGCTGGCGCGCGATGGCCACGGCGTCCTCGTATTTCCCGTCCTTGATGAGCTTCGCAAATTTCGGCGAACCGGCGACGTTCGTGCGCTCGCCGATCATGAGGAAGCTGCGGTCATCGTGCTTGAACGGCAGCGAGCCGCTGAGCACGAAGCTGGACTCACGCTTCGGCGGCACGCGCGGGGCGATGCCTTCGAGCGATTTTGCGATCGCGGCGATGTGCTCGGGTGTGTTGCCGCAGCAGCCGCCGGCGATGTTCAGGAGCCCGCTGCGCGCAAACTCCGAGAGGTAGTCGCCCATGTGGCACGGCTCAAGATCGAAGCCGGTCGGCGCGAGCGGATTTGGCAGCCCGGCATTCGGGTAGCACGAGACGTAGGCGTCGGAGATCTCCGCGAGCTCGGCGAGGAAAGGCCGCATGAGGTCCGGGCCGAGCGAGCAATTCAGTCCGATAGAGAGCGGATGATGATGCCGCACGGCGGTCCACAGCGCGGCCACGGTCTGCGCGGAGATCATCGTCTCGCCGCCGCGCCCGACCGCGGCGGAGATCATGATCGGCAGCTTCACCTTGTCCGCGGCGAAGACTTCCTGGATGGCCACGAGCGCCGCCTTGGCATTGAGCGCATCGAAGATCGTCTCGACCAGCAGCGCATCCACGCCGCCCGCGATGAGCGCCCGCACTTCCTGGATGTAGGCCGTCTTCACCTGATCGAAGGTGCAGGTGCGGAACCCGGCATCGTCGGCATCGGGCGAATTGGAAAGTGAAACAGTGAGCGGCCCGATCGCGCCGGCGACGAAGCGCGGGCGGCCCGTCGCGTTCGCCACGCGATCCGCCCACTCGCGGCACTGGCGTGCGGAGGTCTCATTGATCTCCCACGCGAGATCGATGAGGAATTTGTTCTCGATGACCTTCTGGTAAAACGCCGGGTCTTTCCGCCCGCCGTGCTCGCGCGGATCTTCGACGAAGAACTCGCTCTGCCCGATGCTCGTCGCCGAGAAGGTATTCGTCTCGACGATGTCCGCGCCGGCTTCGAGGAAGCGCCGGTGGATGTCGCAGATCATCTCCGGCTGGGTGATGGAGAAGAGGTCGCCGTTGTTGAGCAGATCCTTGTCAGCGTTCTTGAAGCGCTCGCCGCGGATGTCGGCCTCATTTTTCCCGTAGCCACGGATGGTCGTCCCCATCGCGCCGTCGATGATGGCAATGCGTTCACGAAGTAACTTTTCGAGAGGATGCAGGTCGGACATGGCGGAGCGGGAACTAACCACAGGGCGTGCCAGCCTTCAATGGACAAATAATCGTATCATGATGGGAAGATGGGTAGATTGGCGGCGGCGGACTGCGGCGCAGCCGCGCGCATCCAAAAATGCGATGTCATCCTGAACGAATTTCCACGCGGCGAGGTGGGGCGGAACGCAGTGAAGGACCTCTCGCATCCCGGTATGGACGAAGGATGGGTGGTGGTGGACGCACACAGCTCCGCACCGCCTTCGCCCATGGATGCGAGAGATCCTCCGCTTCGCGCCATCCCACCTTCGCCCACATGGCGCTGCGCTCAGGATGACAGCATTTTTGGGATGCGCGGATGCGCCGCATTCAGCACACACTTGGAATTCGCGCAGCCATCAGATACGACGCGCTCCATGAAATCCCTCCTCCCCCTCTTGCTCGCTCCGCTCACCCTCCTCGCCGCACCCGAAGCCCTGTCGCCTTTCGCCATGTCCATCGAGCGGCTCGATCCGGCGATCGACAAACTCATTCCAACCGACGCAAAGGTGGAGAAATGCGCGGAGGGCTTCAATTGGTCCGAAGGCCCGACATGGTTTCAGGAGTCCGTGGTCTTCTCCGACGTGCCCGAGAATACGATCTTCCAATGGAAACCCGGCGCGACGACGGCCACGGTCTTCCTCAAGCCGAGCGGACAACTCACGCCGCAACCGGGCTTCCGTGAAAAGGGCTCGAACGGGCTCGCTGTCGATGCGGAGGGCCGGCTGCTCATCTGCCAGCACGGCGAGCGGCGGGTCGCGCGGCTCAATGCCGACGGCTCGCAGACGGCGCTCGCAGATCGCTTTGAGGGCAAGCGCTTCAACAGCCCGAACGACCTCGCCGTGCGCAAGAATGGCGACATCTACTTCACCGACCCGCCCTACGGCCTCGACGGACTCAACGACTCACCGATGAAGGAACTCGCGTGGAACGGCGTCTATCGCATTGCGAGAGACGGCAAGGTCTCGCTGGTTGTGAAAGACCTCACGTTTCCCAACGGCATCGCCTTTTCGCCGGACGAAAAAATCCTCTACGTCGCGGTGAGTGACCCGAAGCAGACGCAGATCATGGCGTATGACGTGCAACCGGACGGCTCGGTCGCGAACGGTCGCGTCGTCTTCAATGCACAGGCGCTCAAGGACACCGGCCGCAAGGGCGGCTGCGACGGGATGACAGTGGACGCGCAAGGCAATCTCTGGGCGACCGGCCCCGGCGGCGTGCTCGTGATCTCGCCCGCCGGCAAACATCTCGGCACCGTGCTCACCGGCAACAACACCGGCAACTGCGCCTGGGGCGACGATGGATCCACTTTGTACATCTGCGCCGACATGTACTTCGTCCGCGTGAAGACGGCCACGAAGGGCGCGGGCTGGTAGGCGGGACTTCCCAGTCCCGTCTCCGGCAATGCGGCTCTGGGAAGAGCCGCCTACTTGACTCCCCGCGGTGCGCCGGGCCAAATGCGCGCTCTAAAATTCCCAAACTTCCAACATCCCACGACCATGCGCTTCGGCCTCAATACCTTTCTCTACGCCAGCCCCTTCACCAACGAAAGCGTGAAGCTTTTCCCCAAACTCAAAAAGTGGGGATTTGAAACCGTCGAGATTCCCGTCGAGGCGCTCGAACACATCGACCCGGCGAGGGTGAAAGCCGCCGCCGACAAGGCTGGCATCGCGATCGGCACCATCTGCGCGTGCATGGGACCGGGCCGCGACTTCCGCGGCAGCGCGGCGGATCAGAAAACCGCGACCCACTACGTGCGCGGCCTCATCGACCAGGCTGCGGCGATGGGCTGCCCTTCCGTCATCGGACCGATCTACTCGGTGGTCGGAATGGCCGACGCGCACGACGACGCGGAGAAAAAGACGCAGTTCGACCTGGTGGTAAAAAACCTCAAGCCCCTCGCCAAATACGCGGAGCAGAAAGGCGTCACGCTCTGCATCGAGCCGCTAAATCGCTTCGAGACCGACTTCCTCAACACCTGCGACCAGGGACTCAAGCTCGTGAAAGCCGTGGGCAGCAAAGCGGTCAAGCTGCACCTCGATACCTTCCACATGAACATCGAGGAGAAGAATCAGGCCGATGCCATCCTCAAGGCCGACAAACACCTCGGCCACTTCCATGCCTGCGGCTGCGACCGCGGTACGCCCGGCGGCGATCATATCGACTGGAAGCCGATCGTCGCTGCGCTGAAGAAGATCGGGTATGACGGCGACGTCGTCATCGAGAGCTTCACCACCGATGTGAAAGTCATCGCCCGCGCCGCTGCGATCTGGCGCAAGATGGAGCCCAAGCGCGACGACATCGCCGTGAAGGGCCTGGCGAACATGAAAAAATTCTTCGGCCGCAAGTAATCCCTCCCTACTCCATGAAAACCTCCTCACTGTCCCTCCTCACCTGCCTCAGCCTCGCGACTGC
This sequence comes from Chthoniobacteraceae bacterium, assembly GCA_041751075.1. GTDB lineage: Bacteria > Verrucomicrobiota > Verrucomicrobiia > Chthoniobacterales > Chthoniobacteraceae > JANNXQ01. The sequence continues at coordinate 2,984 of JBGSYE010000372.1, read as the reverse complement.
CGCTTCGGCGGCCGGCGAAAAGAAAATCGGCTACCAGGACACGCCAGTCATCCCCGGCACGAAGTGGCACGTCCACGACGGCGAGCGGCCACAACCGCCGATCGTCACACCCGGTGAACCAAGCACCCTCGATAAGGCGGGCACCGGGCCGAGCGACGCGACGGTGCTCTTCGGCGGAAAGGATCTCTCGAAGTGGCGCAAGGCCGATGGCTCCGACGCGGGATGGAAAGTCGAGAACGGCTACATCGAGGTCGTGCCGAAGACCGGCGACATCTTCACGCGCGAGGAGTTCGGACCGGACGTGCAACTGCACATCGAGTTCGCCACGCCACCACCGGAAGGCGACGGCCAGCACCGCGGCAACAGCGGCGTCTTCTTTTACGGCAAATACGAGATCCAAATCCTCGACAGCTACGACAACCCCACCTACCCCGACGGCCAGGCCACCGGCATCTACGGATTCATGCCGCCGCAGGTGAATGCCAGTCGCCCGCCCGGGGTCTGGCAGATGTACGACATCATCTTCGAAGGCCCGCGCTTCGCCGATGGGAAGCTCACGAAGCCCGCGGTCGTGACCGTGCTGCACAATGGAGTGGTGACTCAGAATCACACCGTCCTCATCGGCCAGACGCCGCACAAAAAGGTCGGCACTTACACCGCCCACCCGGAGAAAGGTGCGATCAAACTCCAGGATCACGGCAACCCGATGCGTTTCCGCAACATCTGGATCCGCGATCTGAGAATGCCGGCGCCGGAGGATGTCGGCACCGGGCCCGAACTGGGGAAATAGGACTCATGCGAGCCATACGACCCATGAGACTCATCGTCCTCGCCCTCGCCCTTATGAGTGCTCCACTGCTCGCTGCCGACGCTCCGCTCTACGCGATCCCGCTTGCGGAGTTGACCAAGACTGTCGAAGCCGCACCCGCCGCGAAATAAGGTGGCGCGGACTTTCAGTTCGCGAATGCCCCGAAACGCGGACTGAAAGTTCGCGCCACGCTCGTGCCTTTCCTGCCCCAGCGGCTGGCGTGGCTCGATCTCTTCCGCGGCGCGTGCGTCATGGGAATGATCGAGACGCACATCTTGAACACCTTCCTCGCCGGGTCGGCCCGCGAGGCATCGTGGTTTGTGTGGCTCACATATTTCGACGGACTCATCGCGCCGGCATTCCTTTTCATCGCCGGCTACGTCCAGGGACTGGGAATGCGGCAGGCGGGAGGCAGGCATCGGAATTGGGGGAAGAAGCTGGGCCGGCTCGGTGCCGTGTGGCTGCTCGGCTATGCGCTTCACTTTCCAGCCCCGCAGCTCCTCGCCGGACAATGGAGCGAAGCGCTGCGACTCGGAACTCAGGTCGATGTCTTGCAATGCCTGGCCGTGTCGCTCGCCGTATTAGTCGCGCTCGAGCATTGGGCGCGGCGCTCGGCGGACGTGATCGTGACCGTACTGCTCCCGCTTGCCGTCGTCACCGCGGAGATGGTTGCGGACTCGCGGTTCGAGCCGGTTTGGCTGCTCGCATATTTCAACTCCAGCACCGGCTCGCTCTTTCCGCTCCTGCCCTGGTCGGGATTCGTTTTCGCAGGTTTCCTCGCGAGTCGTGTCTCCGTCTGGGTTTCGTGGGGGTCTGCGATGAAGCTGGCACTGATCGTGGCGTTCGCGTTCTTCGTGGGCGGCGCGAATGGATTCTTCGCGGAGCGCCTCGCGTGGCTGCTCGTGGCAGTGCCGGTCGTGCAGTGGATCGCAGGCCGCTGGCAGCCGCGGTGGCTGCTCTTCGTCGGCCGCGAATCGCTCGTCATCTACGCCGCGCATCTGCTGCTCATCGAAACGCTCGCCGTCTCGGTGCTTCGTCGCGGCGGCTACGATCTCGCGAAGTGCTCGGGCATTTTCATCACCGTGCTCGCCGTTTCGCTGCTTATCGCCGTGCTCTGGGGTCGAGCGCGTCGCGCAATGCGTCCCCGAGAAAATTCAGCGCCAGCAGCGTGATGGACATCACTCCGGCGGGGAAGACGAGCAGCCACCAATGGCTGCGGATGGGATTGATCGCCAGCGCTCCATCCGCGAGCAGGCTGCCCCAGCTCGCCTGCGGCGCCTGCACGCCGAGACCGAGGAAGCTCAGGAAACTTTCATCGAGGATCACCGCCGGGATCGTGAGCGTGAGATATACGACGACGATGCCGACGAGATTCGGCAGCAAGTGGCGCAGGATGATCTTCGAGTGGCTCTGCCCGAGGCTGCGCGCGGCGAGCACGAATTGCTGCGCCTTCAACGAGAGCACCTGCCCGCGGACGATGCGCGCCATGGTCAGCCATTCGATCAGGCCGAGACTGAAGATGAGGATGAGCACCTTCGAGTAGCCGACGAAGGCGCCATCCCAGATGCCGGAGAGCCACAGCTTCACCTTCGGATCGAAGATGAAGCTCACGAGGATGATGATGATCAGCCGCGGGACGGAGTAGAGGATTTCCACGAAGCGCATCATGAGCGCATCGACCCGACCGCCCGCGTAGCCGGAGATCATCCCGTAGGTCGTGCCGACGAAGAAGCTCACCATCGCGCCGCAGAATCCGACGAGAAGCGAGATGCGCGCGCCTTCGATGGTGCGGGCGAAGACATCGCGCCCATTCACATCCGTGCCGAAGAAATGCCGCGCGCTCGGTTCGGCGAATTGATCCGCCGAGAGCGCATGCGGATCGGTGCGGAAGATCGCCGGACCGAAGATCGCGATGAAGGCGAGGACGGCGAGGACGGCCATCGAGGCGAGCGCCACGGGATTGCGGAGGAGACGGCGCCACGCGCCGGGAGGCGGCGGGTTCACGGAATTGAGAGGGAAATCAGAGAGCGGTGAAGCGCGGAATGCGGCCGCGCGTCGAAAAACGCTGTCATTCTGAGCGGAGCACCGCGGCGGCAGGCGGCGTAAAGCGAGTGTGCCGTCAGGCCACTCGCTGCTCCCCGCGTCGAACGCCAGAATAGCGAGTGGCCTGACGGCA
>JBGSYE010000371.1:0-19656 GCA_041751075.1 Chthoniobacteraceae bacterium | reverse complement strand
CTGGCGCTGGCGCTCGCCGCTGAGGTGGTGTGCATCTTCATTGCCGGGCGTTTCGCGGACTTTTCCGCGCCGGGGAGCGCGCTGCGTTTTGTGCCGCTCATGCTGGCGGCGGGCGGGTGCTTTCTGGCCGCGGTCGCGCTGCTTCCGCGGGGCGCCATCGCAGCCGTCCCGTGGGTCTTATGGGGCTCATGCATCCTCTTTCGCCTGGTAGCTCTGCCGATGGCGCCCGGTGACGACGTCTGGCGTTACCTTTGGGAGGGACGCATGCAGCTCGCCGGCCACAATCCCTACCGACTCGCCCCTGCGGCACCGGAGCTGGCAGCGCTGCGCGATGCGGATTGGGCAAAGGTCAACCACCCGGAGTCACCGGCGATCTACCCCCCGCTCGCCGAGATGGTCTTCACGGCGCTCGCGCGCATCTCGCCCACGCCGCTCTTCTTCAAGATCGTCTTCACGCTCGCCGATTTACTCGTGGTAATGCTGCTGCTCGTGCTCGTGCGGGGGTCGCATCGCCATCGCATCGTCGCCATCTACGCATGGAATCCCGCGGTCGTGTACGCCTTCGCTGGCGGCGGCCACTTCGACAGTCTCATGCTCCTCGCGCTCACCGGCGCGATGATTCTCCTGGAAAGACGCGCTCCGTCGCGTCCCACGCATCTCGGGAAAGTTTGGGATACGACGGAGCGTGTCCCTCCGGGTGATGTGCGTGGACTGCCCGGCAGCACTGCGCTCCTGGGCCTGGCAGTCGCGTTCAAGCTGGTCCCCGTCTTCATGCTGGCGGTGTGGGCATTTGCCCTTGGACGGCGGTGGTTTCTAATCGCCATCGCGATCTTCGTGCCGGCGCTGCTCACGATCCCTTACGGCGGGCCGCTCATCGTGCTCCGACCGCTGCTCGCCTTTGCGGAAGTCACGCGCGGCAATGACCTCGTGTGGGGCTTTGTCGAGAGCGTCACGATGCGTAATCCCTTCGGTCGCAACTGGCCCTTCACGGTCACGCTCTGTCTGGCGGTAGCCGTCATCAGTTGGCGAATGCGCGACGACTGGCCGCGCGCCGCGCTCTGGATTATGGGCGCGGTCCTGCTCCTGAGTCCGGTACTGCATCCGTGGTACGCGACGTGGATTCTGCCGCTCGCCGTGTGGCGCCGACAGCACGCGTGGACGGTGCTCTCGCTCAGCGCGCTGTGCGGTTACTTGCTTTGGGAAAACACCGTGCTCTGGACGGCTTGGCAGCCAAATCTCCTGACGCGCGCCCTGGTCGCTGGGCCACCGCTGATCGCATGGGGCGTCATGGCGACCGGCGGAAGATTGCCGATGAGCAAGGTTGCAAAGTTTCTCCGAGCTGGGCGGTAATTGCCGCCACCCCTGCGTTTCATTTTCCCATGCACCTCCGCTCACTCCTCGTTCTGACACTCTGCGCTGCAGTTGCCCACGCGGCGGACTCTCCGAAGAAAAAAGCTCCCGGCAAAAAAACTCCCGAAGGCGCCGGCGCCCCGCAATCGGTGAAAGCCGCGTCCACGCTCAAGCTCCTCCCCGGTTTCCAGGCCGAGTTGCTTTACACGATTCCTTTTGAGTCGCAGGGCTCTTGGGTGAATCTCGCGCTCGATGGCAAGGGCCGCATCCTCGCGAGCGATCAATACGGCGGCCTCTATCGCTTCCCCGCGCCGGCGCCGGGACAGCCGCTCGATGCGGCGAGCATCCTGCCGGTGCCCGCAGCGATCCGCGGCGTGAATGGCATGCTCTGGCTCGGCGACGCGCTCTACGCCTCGGTGAATGACTACGAGCAAAAGATCACCAACGGCCTGTATCGCCTCACCGATTCCGACGGCGACGACCAGCTCGACAAGGTGGAACTTCTGCGCGCAATCGAGTCGAAGAACGATCACGGCGTCCACGCGCTGCTCCTCGCGCCGGATGGGAAGTCGATCTTCTACATCACCGGCAACGGCGCGAAGCCGACCGAAGTCAGCACCTGGCTGGCGCCGAAACACTTTGGCGAAGATCACCTCCTGCCGCGGATGCCCGATGGCCGTGGCTTCATGCGCGATGTCATGGCGCCGGGCGGCATCATCTATCGCGTCTCGCTCGATGGGAAAACCTTCGACGCCTGGTCCATGGGCTTCCGCAATATCTTCGACGGTGGCTTCCATCGCGACGGCGAACTGTTCACTTACGACGCCGACATGGAGTACGACTTCAATACGTCGTGGTATCGGCCCACGCGGATCTGCCATGTCATCAGCGGCTCGGATTGGGGCTGGCGCAATGGCGCGGGCAAGTGGCCCGACTTTTACCCGGACACGCTGCCCGCCGCCGTGGACATCGGCCCCGGTTCGCCCACCGGCACGACCTTCGGCTACGGCGCGAAATTTCCCGCGAAGTATCAGGAGGCCATGCTCATTCAAGATTGGAGCCGCGGGAAGATTCACGCCGTGCATTTCACGCCGAGCGGATCGAGCTACACCGCGAGGAAGGAGGAATTCCTCTCCGGCGCGCCGCTCGCCGTCGCCGATCTCATCGTGCATCCCGCGGATGGCGCGCTCTACTTCTGCGTCGGCGGACGGAAGGTGCAGTCCGCCTTTTATCGCGTGACTTACAAAGGCCCGGAGTCCACCGCGCCGATCGACATGAAGCCGAATTCCGTGGGAGCCAGGGAGCGCGCGCAACGGCGTGAACTCGAAGCCTTCCACGGCAGGCAGGATCCAGCGGCGATCGAGAAAGCGTGGCCGCACCTCGCGAGCGACGATCGCTTCCTCCGCACCGCCGCGCGCATCGCCATCGAGCATCAGCCTCCGGCGCAGTGGACGGAAAAGGCCCTGTCGGAAGGAAATGCCACTGTGCGGCTCGAAGCGCTGCTCGGCCTGGTGCGTGCAGCCGGCGTCTGCCCGCTCCACGGCGGACCGTCGGCGGACAAGTGGATGAAACGGCGCATCCTCGAATCGCTGGAGTCCATGGACTGGCGCGCGCTGAACGAGGCCCAACGCATCGCCCTGGTGCGCGTGGCTGAGGTCGCCTTCAACCGCTTCGGCCAGCCCGATGCTTCGACCACGCAACGTTGGATTGCGAAGCTCGACCCGCACTTTCCCGCCTCGTCGCGCGAACTGAACTGGCTGCTTCTCGAGACCCTCGTCTATCTCCAGTCGCCGACCGCCGCGGCGAAAGGGGTCGCGCTGCTGACCAGCGTGCCGACGCAGGAGGAGCAGATCGAATACGCCCGCTCGCTGCGGATGCTGAAGGTCGGGTGGACGAAGGAAACGCGCACCGCGTATTTCGAGTGGCTGCTCCGCGCGGCGGGTAGCTTCCGGGGCGGTGCGAGCTTTGCAAAGTTCGTGGAAAACATCCGGCGCGATGCCGAGGCCACCATCACGCCGGAGGAAAAGAGCGCGCTGGCCGAACTCCTCGCGCGGAAGCCGGAGGTGAAAGCGCCGCTCGCCGATCTCGCCTCGTTCTTCGCCAGCCGCGGCACACCGAAAGACTGGAAGCTCGAAGAGATCGCTCCGCTGGCGGAGCAGGGGATGAAGGGGAGGAACTTTGCCAACGGGCGCAAGGTCTTCACCGCGGTCGGGTGTTTCTCCTGCCATCGCTTCGGGAATGAAGGCGGAATGCAGGGCCCAGATCTCACCGGCTCCGGCGGCCGCTACTCGGCGCGCGATTTCCTCGACCAGATCATCAACCCGAGCAAGGAGATCAACGAGCAGTTCACCCCGACCGTCATCACGCTCAAGGACGGACGCACCCTCACCGGCACGGTGGTGAACATCGGCGCCGGTGGCGATGTGAAGATCAACACCGACCCGAACGATCCATCCCAGAGCGAAAACGCCCCGCAGGCCCTGATCCAGAGCAGCGAGCTCAGCAAAGTCTCCCTGATGCCGCCGGGGTTGCTGAACATCTTGAAGGAAGATGAAATCCTCGACCTCGTCGCCTACGCTCTCTCCGGCGGCGATCCGAAGCATCAGTTCTTCAAGTAGCGCTTCGATCGTGAAAGAGCGCGCATCGCAGAGCTCCGGGGAGCGCGGGCGTCCCGCCCGCTGGTCGTGGCGTCCCGCCGCGACGGACTTGCGTGAGGCGTGCTGATGCGAATGAACACTCGCTTTGTAACCGACGTACAATGGAAGTTCGTTTCGGCGGGACGCCGAAACCAGCGCCCGAGACGGGCGCGCTCCCCGAACCGCCGCCGGCCGCCATCCCCATGCAATACTCCGCCCTCCTCTTCAGTCTCCTCATCGCCGCACATTCCACTCGCGCCGCGGAGTACGACCTCGTCATCTACGGCGGCACCAGCGCCGCCGTCACCGCGGCGGTGCAGGCGAGGAAGATGGGCAGGACCGTCATCATCGTCAGCCCGGACAAACATCTCGGCGGCCTCAGCAGCGGCGGCCTCGGCTGGACCGACACCGGCAACAAATCCGTGATCGGCGGACTGTCGCGCGAGTTTTACCACCGCATCTGGAAACACTACGACCAGGAGGCGGCGTGGAAGTGGCAGACGAAAGCCGAATACGGAAACAAAGGACAGGGGACCACAGCGATCGACGGCGAGCAGCGCACCATGTGGATCTTCGAGCCGCATGCCGCGGAGCAGGTGTTCGAGGATTTCATCCGCGAATACGAGATCCCCGTGCAGCGCGATGAGTGGCTCGATCGCAAGAGCGGCGTGAAGAAGGACGGCGCGCGCATTACCTCCATCACCACGCTGAGTGGGAAGACCTACGCGGGAAAGATGTTCATGGACACCACCTACGAGGGCGACCTCATGGCCGCGGCGGGCGTCGAGTACCACGTCGGACGCGAAGCGAAGAGCGCGTATGGCGAGGACTGGAATGCCGTGCAGACCGGCGTGCTGCATCACTCGCATCACTTCGGACACATGGGCATCAGCCCCTACGTGGCCCCCGGTGATCCGAAGAGCGGCGTGCTCCCGCGCATTAGCACTGAGCCGCCGGGCGAATACGGCGCCGGCGACAAGCGTGTGCAGGCCTACTGCTTCCGCATGTGCCTCACCGATCACCCCGAGAACCGCATCCCTTTTCCCAAACCCGAAGGCTACGACCCGAAACAATACGAACTGCTCGTGCGGGTCTTCGACGCCGGCTGGCGGAGCACCTTCGGGAAGTTCGATCCCATCCCGAATCACAAGACCGACACGAACAATCACGGCCCCTTCAGCACCGACAACATCGGCTACAACTACGACTATCCCGAGGCCACCTACGAGCGCCGCCGCGAGATCATCCGCGAGCACGAGACGTATCAGAAGGGCTGGCTCTACTTCATCGCGAACGATCCGCGCGTGCCGAAGGAAGTGCAGGAGAAGATGAGGACGTGGGGACTGCCGAAGGATGAATTCACCGACAACGGCAACTGGTCGCACCAGCTCTACATTCGCGAAGCCCGCCGAATGATCGGCGAGTACGTGATGACCGAAAATGAGCTGCTGCAGAAACGTCCGACGCCAGACTCCGTGGGCATGGGCAGCTACACCATCGATTCGCACAATGTGCAGCGCTACATCACCCCCGAAGGCCATGTGCAGAACGAAGGCGACATCGGCGTCGGCACCAAAGGCCCGTATGAAATCGCCTACGGCGCGCTCGTTCCGAAGCGCGCGGAGTGCGCGAATCTCTTCGTCCCCGTCGCGATGTCCGCGAGCCACATCGCCTACGGCAGCATCCGCATGGAGCCCGTCTTCATGATCCTCGGCCAATCCGCCGCCACCGCCGCCGCGATCGCGATTGATGGCGGTCTCGCCGTGCAGGATGTAGCCTATGCCAAGCTGCGCGAGATCCTCTTCAAAGACGGCCAGGTGCTCGCCTACACCGGCCCGCGTCCCGCGGGCGGCCCCCACGCAAGCCGCGGCCTCGATCCGGCCAAGCTCGAAGGCGTCGTGGTGGACGATGACGCGGCGAAGCTCACCGGCGCGTGGAAGGCAAGCACCTCGGGCCCGAAGTTTGTCGGCACCGGCTATCGCCACGACAGCAAGGCGCAGGACGGCAAAGCCAGCGCGCGCTTCGAAGCGAAGCTCCCAAAACCCGGTCGCTACGAAGTGCGGCTCGCCTACCCGCCGAACAGCAACCGCGCCACCAATGTCGCCGTGGAAATCGAGCACGCCAGCGGCACGGAAACGCTCACCATCAACCAGCGCGAGACCCCGAAGATCGACGGTCTCTTCCTCTCGCTCGGCACGTTTGAGTTTGGGGCCACCGCCGCGGTCACCGTCGCGAATCGCGGCGCGGATGGCTATGTGGTCATCGATGCGGTGCAGTGGCTGCCATCGAAGTGACGGGCGAGACGGAACGATGTAGCGGCGGTCTATGACCGTCGCACGCAGCCGCCCACGAAATCAGCGACGGTCACAGACCGCCGCTACAAAGTAGAGCGAGTGTGGGGTTGCCAGCCCCGTGCGGTTGGTCAATCATCCCGCCCCTTTCCGAAAAACCGGCTCTCAACTCTCAACGCTCAACTTTCCCAGCAATGGCCAACGCCAACGATCTCCGCAAAGGCATGTGCATCCGCTACAACGGCAATCCCGCGATCGTGCTCGAAGTGCAGCATCGCACGCCGGGAAATTTGCGCGCCTTCGTGCAGGCGATCATCCGCTACATCGGCACCGGCAAGAGCGCGGACGTGCGCTTTGGCTCGACGGACAAGGTGGACACGGTCGAAGTCGAGCGGAAGGAGCTCGAATTCTCGTATAAGGACAACACGGGCTATCACTTCATGGAGCCGGAGACGTATGAGACGATCAGCTTCGACGAGAGCTTCGTGGGCGAGGCGAAGATGTATCTCGTCGAGAACCTGAAGGTGAACGTCCTCTACGTGGAGCAGAAGGCGGCCAACATCGAGCTGCCATCGCAGGTGACGCTGAAGGTGACCGAAAGCGCCGAGGGTGTGCGCGGCGACAGCGCGAACAACGTGCAGAAGCCCGCGCTGCTCGAAACCGGGTTGAGTGTGACCGTGCCGCTCTTCATCAAGGAAGGCGAGATGGTGAAAATCTCGACGACGAACGGCGAGTATCTCGGCCGGGCCTGAGCCGCGATGCGGAATGTCCGAGGACAAAGGACCAATGTCCGAGGATCGCCCGATGCCATAAGGCGGATATTCGAGCTCATCGTTTTGGGCCCGGCCCTTCCCTGTCGATTGGTCGTTTGACATTGGTCATTCTCACCACGCATTCATGCCCCGCTCTCCCGTAAAGAGCCGCGCCCGCCGCCCGCCGGCGACGCTCCGTGCCGCGACCGCGCTCAGCGGCTTCTTCCAGCGTCCCGTGCGCACCGTGTGGGTGAAGCGGCTGGCCGCCCTCTTCCTGCTCGTGCCGGCGTGGCAGTTCACGAAGACATTTTTTCATGTGTTTTCGCACGCGACGATGGAGCGCGAGATCTGGCGCACGGAGGAGTTTTGGTTCATGGGGCTCGGCGCGGCGCTGTGGATGTGCTGGTTTTATGCGAGCATATGGACGCTCGGAAAACCACAGCCTCTCCGGGTGTATGTCTTCGGTCATGAACTCACGCACGCCATATGGGTCTGGCTGATGGGGGGGCGGGTGAGCAGGTTCAAGAGCTCCAGCGACGGCGGCTACATCGTGACGACCAAGAGCAACTTCTGGATCGCGCTCGCGCCGTACTTTTACCCGCTCTACACGATGGCGGCCATCGCGCTGTTTGCGATCGTCGGGCTCTTCTACGATGTGACGCATCCCGACGTGAAGGTGCTGTGGGTGCCGGTGTCGCAGTGGATGTTCCTGACGATCGGCGTGACGTGGGGATTCCACTTCAGCTTCACGTGCTGGATGATTCCGAAAGGGCAGAGCGATCTGTCGTCGCACGGAACGTTCTTTTCGCTCGTGCTGATCTACTTTGTGAATCTGGTGCTCATCACGCTCTTCGTCATCGTCGCGGATCGAGGGATCGGCTTCCGCTCCTTCGCCCACGAGTTATCGCTGAACTTCGAGGACTTCTCCGCGTGGGTGGTCGCGGGGCTGCGGCAGATGGCGGGGCGGTGAAGGTTTCGGGCACCAAATGTTTCCCGCGTGTTGCTTGCCCCGTCTTGCGACGACGGACTTTCATGGCCGTGCGCCCCTGCCAAGAGCTCCGCACGCCGAAGACCCGCCGGCGGGTTCTCCGGGTGCGGAGCTCTTGCCGGGGCGCGCGCGGAAAAGATCGTTTCGGCGGGACGCCGAAACCAACACGCGGGACGCGTGTGGTACCCGGACTTTCCGCCGCCGCGCTATCCTCCGGCCATCGCGCCGACGATCATGAAAGGCTCCTCGCCTTCGCAGATCGCCTCGGGGAGCGGCGTCTCGGGCGGCTCGAGCGAGAGGTCTTCCTTGCAGGCGAAAAAGCGCACGAATGGCCGGCGCCGGAGCGTGTCGTGATCGCGGATCGTTCCGCGCAATGCGGGGTATCTGGCTTCGAGCGCATCGAGCACGGCGCCGATCGTGGGTGGGCTCCCGAGCTCGATCTGCACCTCGTCTCCGACCCGCGCGAGATTGCGGAGGTGATACGGGAGCACGACCCGGATCACGGCAGCGTCTGGACTTCCACCGAGAGGACGGCGGGCAGGTCGCGCACGATGGCCTTCCACGAGTCGCCGCTGTCCGCGGAGCAATAGACCTGGCCGCCGGTGGTGCCGAAGTAGATGCCGCACGAGTCGAGCGAGTCCACGGCCATCGCATCGCGCAGCACGTTCACGTAGCAGTTCTCCTGCGGCAGTCCGTGGGTCAGCGCCTCCCATTCGTGGCCGCCGGTGCGGCTGCGATAGACGCGCAGCCTGCCATCCGGCGGGAAGTGTTCGGAGTCGCTCTTGATCGGCACCACGTAGATCGTCTCCGGCTCATGTGCATGCACTTCGATGGGGAAGCCAAAGTCAGTCGGGAGATTCCCGCTGACTTCGTACCACATGTCGCCGGCATTGTCGGAGCGCATCACGTCCCAGTGCTTTTGCATGAAGAGCACGTCCGGGCGCGACGGGTGCATGGCGATGCGATGCACGCAGTGGCCGACATCGGCATTCGGGTCGGGAAGTTCGTAGGCCGACTTCAAGCCTCGGTTGATGGGCTTCCACGTCTGTCCCGCATCATCGGAGCGAAAGGCGCCCGCGGCAGAGATGGCCGCATAGATGCGCTGGGCGTTGCCGGGATCGAGGATGATCGTGTGGAGGCACATGCCGCCGGCGCCGGGCTGCCAGAGCGTGCCCTTTGCGGCGCGCAGTCCGGGGAGTTCCTTCCACGTCGCGCCAGCGTCCACCGACTTGAAGAGCGCCGCGTCTTCCACGCCCGCATAGACGGTGTCCGGCTCCGTGAGCGATGGCTCCAGATGCCAGACGCGCTTGAATTCCCACGGATGCTGCGTGCCGTCGTACCACTTGTGCGTGCCGACTTCTCCGTCGTATCGGAATTTATTGCTCTCGCCACCCGGCGGACCTTCGGGCGAAGGCGGCGGCAAGCCATCGGGCGTCGCCCAGGTCCGCCCGCCATCGTCGGAGCGCTGGATCACCTGCCCAAACCAACTGCTCGTCTGCGACGCATAGATGCGATCCGAGTTCACCGGCGAACCTTTGAGGTGATACATCTCCCAGCCCGCGAAATGCGGACCGCTGACTCCCCACTGCTCACGCTTCGCGTCGGCGGTGAGGATGAATGCACCCTTCCGGGTGCCCACGAGGACTCGGACTCTATTCATGATTTGCGATGGGCGTTTTCGACAGTTCGGCGAAGGCGTTGCGCCCGACCCAGAGCAGATAGAGCGCGAGCAGCACGATGCCGATGAGCATCGGATCGAACAACCCCGCTCCTTTCATGATGAATATATGAAAGGCGAGAATGTTCACGATGATGGGGCCGAGAATGAGCAGCCCGAAATTGCGGGTGCGGGGGATGGCGACCAGGATGCCGCCGAGCAGTTCCAGGACTTTGACGAAGGTCATGTACCCCGTCGGGCCAAAGGCGCCAAAGAACAGTGCCGCGGGCGTGCCCTCGGGCGGCGGCGGCATTTGGACGAGATTGAAAAGGACGACGACGGACGACATGATGAAGAGCAGCCCGAGGAGGATGCCGGCGATGGTGGGAGCGTATTTCATGGTGACAGAGATTCGGCGTTCAGGATTTCGGGGTGCCGGCGAGGACCGCGTTCAGATTCGAAAAGCCCTGCTCGAACTGGCCGCCGACCATCTTGTCGCAGTTCATCATCAGGCTCATGCATTTCCCGACGAAGTTGTTTTTCCCCGCCATGCTCCAAGTCATGGCGGTGCCGGGGCCCTCGGGCTTGAGGGTGAATTCGGTCGTGCTGGTCGCGACGAAGGGTTTGACGAATTCTAGCCGCATCACGACACGGTCCGGCGGCTGGCTCTCGGTGATGGTCATTTTCCCTTCCCCGACCTCGCTGTTTCCGGCCCAGCCGTAGGCTGCGCCGACTCCCGCGGGCGGTCCCTCGAAGGTGTTCCTGGCGTTCGGATCGAGCCTGGCCCACGGCGACCATGCGTTCCATTTTTGCAGATTATTGACCTGCTCGAAGACGGTGGCGGGCGGAGCGGCGATGGTGGCGCTGCGGCTGACGCGGAAGTCCTCGGGTTGCAGTGCCGCGACGACGAGGAAGACGACGACGATGGCCACAAGGGCGAGGAGGATTTTTTTGATCATGATGGGTGGTCTGGTTGGAGGTTGCGAGTCGGCGGCCGGTGTCAGCCCGCGGAGCAGCATCCCAAATTCGCGTGGCTCTGCCAGCTTGGTTTATGGGGCGACTGGCGGGAGGTTATCGATCGTCGGTGTCGATGCAGCGTGAGGTCTCTGGGGACCAAGGAGACGACGAACGAAGGCACGCGATCGGGACAAGCCTCGCAAATTTTTTGAGAATGCCATTCGCAGTCTCTGGAGCGCGCCACGCACTTTTGCTCGTGCGGCCAGAGATGCATGGACACGCTCCAGGGTGTGCGGCTTGTCGAGCGCAGCCCCGCGGACGATTGCCTGCACTTCCGACGTTGCTGGATCGCGCTTGGAAGTTCGTGCTTCGGTGCAAGACTTCGCCCTCATTCCCATGTTCGTTCCCAATCAAAAGGTGGTCTGCATCGACGACAATTTCCCGCTCGGCATCGAGAAGCTCTACAACCAGCTCCCGGTGAAGGATCAGATCTATGTGATCCGCGACATCGTCCCCGGCCAGGCGCTCTCCGGCGCGGAGGGTGAGGTGGCCGTGTACCTCCTGGGGCTGGTGAATCCCACGAACAAAGTGGGAGTCGAGCGCGGTTTCAATGCCGAGCGCTTTGCGCCGCTTTCCTACAAGGAAGTGGACGATCTCGTCGCCGCGGAGGAGCGCGAAGAGGAGTTTGCGCCGGTCGCACCGGCGGAGACCGTGCCGTAGGTCGGGCTGCTCAGAGCAGCGCGCTGTCGTCGCGCTTCTCCAGGCGCATGATTTGTTTCTTCACGACCTCGACGTGCTTCGTGAGTTCGAAGAGCGCCTTTACGATTTCGCCTTTCGTGGCGTCGTCGCCGAGCGCGGGGAGCAGCGGGTGGATGCTGGTGACGCCGCCGGCGATGACGTTGCAGGCGGCGCGGATTTCGGAGATGGCGGTCGGGCGGTCCATGGCGAGTGAATGAACATCCAACATTCAACATTCAACATCCAACATTCAACGAGCCGGACGAAATGCGGCGGCTCATTTGGATGTTGAATGTTGAATGTTGGATGTTCCTTTCACTCCCAGATGCGCATTCTCCTTACGTGCGGCCCGAGTTACGAACCGATCGACGATGTCCGCCGGATTACGAATCACTCCACCGGTGCGCTCGGAGTGCGGCTGGCGAATGCCCTCGCTAATGCCGGGCACGAAGTGACGTGTCTGAAAGGGGTCGGCGCGACGACGCAGCATGGTGCGGGTTCGGCGAAGGTCGTGCCCTTTTCCACGAATGACGACCTGCTCGCGCGACTCGCGGCGGTCGAGGCGCGCGAGGAGGTCGGGGCTTTTCTGCACGTCGCTGCGCTGGCGGATTTCAAGGTGCGCCGCGAGGCGGGCGCGGAGCGGAAGATGTCCAGCCGGGCGGGGGAGATCACGCTCACGCTGGCGCCGGCCGCGAAGGTGATCGGGAGATTGCGCGGACTTTTCCCAAACGCCCGCATCGCCGGGTGGAAGTACGAACTCGATGGCACGCGCGACGAGGCGCTGGCGAAAGGCGCGCGGCAGATCGCGGAGAATGGCACCGATGCCTGCGTCGTGAATGGCGCGGCTTACGGACGGGGCTTCGGTCTCGTGCGACCGGGCGAGGCGCTCGTGCAGCTCGCGGATGCCGATGCGCTCAGCGCGTGGCTGGTGGCGTGGCTGGCGTAGCGCATGGCGATCAGCCTGCTCGCGTGCTCGGCGCACGGTAGCGAGTGGCCTTTCAAGTCGCGGTGGAGCTGGGGACGTTTGAAGTTGGCGGACAGGGCGCTCCCGGAACCGGCGGCCGTGTTCCAGAGCGTGCTGAGGCTCGCCAGCGCGGGGGAAGTTGTCGTCGGTCGCGGCGCCATTTCAGCGTGGCGGAGGCAGGGAGCGCGGTCGGCGAAATATCGCGGACTGGGCGAAGGGGCTCGAACATTCAGCGGATGAACGCGCCCGGCGCATCGCGGAGATGATCGCGAAGGTAGCCCGGGCGCTGGCCTTCGCGCACGAGCGCGGGATTCATCCGCGCGTCGAATATCGGCATGACCGGCAGCATCCCCGGCCAGGTCGCGACGTGATGTTCAGCAATGACAACGCCCCCGGCATCGTCGTCAGCGCGCCGCTCGCCACGGGCAATTTTGCCGCGCTCGATTTCGGAAATTCCGCCGCCGATGGCGTGCTCGAACGGGTCTTCGGCGCGATGCGCTCCGCGGATTTCGCCAACGCCGATCCAGAACTGCGGAAGGTGAAAGTGGACGTGGCCGGCCAGCGCGGATCGCTTGACTCGCGACCGTCCGGCGGAATCCTCCGGGGGCGCACCGCATCGCAGAAAACGACCCGCAGCGCGCCGTCCCGCAGGGCGTCTTTCTGACCACCCGCTGGAGCCGTGTCCTCCTCGCGGGCGAGGCCACGTCGGACGAGGCGCACGAAGCGCTCTCGGATCTTTGCCGCGATTACTGGCGGCCGCTATTTTACCTTGCGCGGCGCCGGGGGCATTCGCCGGACGATGCGCAGGATCTCACGCAGGGCTTCATCCACGGGCTGCTGGAGCGCAATGGGATCGCTTTGGCGGATCGCGAGCGCGGGCGATTCCGCACGTTTCTGCTCTCGTCCTTTTGCAATTTCCTCGCGGCTCAGTATCGCGATGCCACCACCCTCAAACGGGGCGGCGGGCAGACGTTTGTGTCGCTGGATGGGGAAAACGACGTGGCCTATTCGCCGCACCTGACCGACGCGCTGACGCCGGAGTTGCACTACGAACTGAGCTGGGCGCTGGCGCTGCTCGAACGCGTGATGGCGCGGCTGCGCGAGGAATACGTGCGGGCGGGCCGGCTGCCGCTTTTCGAGGCGCTCCAGCCGCATCTCTCCGGCGGGTCGGGCCGGCCGGGATATCTGCGGCTGGGGGCGGAAATCGGGATGAGCGAGGGCGCAATCACCGTGGCGATGCATCGGATGCGGCGACGATACGGCGAGCTGTTGCGCGACGAAATCGCCGCGACGGTCGCGACGCCGGAGGAGGTGGAGGACGAGCTCCGGCACTTGATGAAGGTGATCTCAGGGGCAGCGGCGCGGTCGTGATTTTCTGAAAGGTTTCGCGACCGACCGCTAAGAATCGTCTGAATCCCCGATGTCGCCGCCCTCTCCTTTCGATCCGAATCCTGGCGCCGCGACGGCGCGCGGGGTCTGCGGTTCGCCGCTGGCGGCGGGAAGGCTGGGAGCGCAGTGTCCGCTTTGTTTGCTGAGCTTGGGGAGCAGTTTCGGATTGGCGGGCGATGAGGTGGTCGGGGACGATCTGCTCGATCCGCACCAAGTGCGGCGCTTCGGCGATTACGAACTGCTGGAGGAAATCGCGCGCGGCGGGATGGGCGTGGTCGACGGCATCGCCAATCTGCTCAAATATGCCTTCAACATGGCGCCCAGTCCCGGCGACCTGGCGATCCCGAACATCGGAAAGTTACCCGAGAACGGCCTCGCCGGCCTCCCCTTCATTGCGCGCGACGAGCAGGGCCGCTTGTTCATCGAATTCGTCCGCCGCAAAGCCACGAGCATTCCTGGCATCGGTTACGTCGTCGAAACGGGCGATGACCTCACGGCCCTGCAACCGTTCGACTTAAGCGGGGCCGCGGTGGTTTCCATCGATGCCAATTGGGAGCGCGTCACCGTCACCGATCCGGCGATCACGCCGAAGCGCTTTGCCCGCGTGCGGGTGAATGCGGTTTGGCAATAACTCCAACAACTTCAACGCTGCCCTCGGCGCCGCTACCCTGCGTGGCACCGCGGTCTGGACCAGCGGGCGGCGGGTTCCCGCAGTTTTCGCTTTCACTGGCGACGCCGCTTTCCCTACGCTGTCGCCCCTTTTTCAAAAACCCAACCATAGCGCACCCATGGCCTCTCCCATCCTTCTCAAAAACAAAGTCGGCATGGACGGTCTGGGCGCGGGCGTCTGGAACCTCGGTCCCGGCGCGGATCCCTTTGGCGGGTTCACTCGCGAACCGATCCCGATGCTCGATCGGCTGCCGATGCTGGCGGAATGCGGCCTCACCTACTACGAGGCGCACGATGTGGAGATCACTGCGGAGATGGCGCCGGCGGCGGCGAAGCTGGCGAGAAAGCTCGGGATGAAGTGCGGGATGTACACGCCGTCGTTTTTCGCCGCGCCGATCTTCAAGGACGGCGCGATGACCTCGAACGATCCCGCCGTGCGCAAGCTCGGCCTCGAGAACGCGATCAAGGCCGTGGACACGACCGCCGTGCTCGGTGCGAAGACGATGGTCTTCTGGAACGGGCGCGAGGGGTTCGACTTCGTGCTCGCGAAGAACGGGCGCGACTCCTTCAAGCGGCTCGTCGAGGGCTTCAACAAGGTCGGCGCTTACGCGAGGAAGAACTACGGGACGAAGATCAAATTCGCCATCGAGCCCAAGCCCAACGAACCCCGCGCGAACATGTACCTCGCGAACGTCGGCGAAGCGCTCTACCTCATCAGCCGGCTCGAAAAGGATCTCCAGCCGCTCTTCGGTCTGAATCCGGAGACTGCCCATTCGCGGATCGCGGGGCTGGATTATCTCTGGGACATCGAGATGTGTCTCGAAGCCGGCAAGCTCTTTCACATTCACCTCAATGCCCAGGACGGCCAGCGCTACGATCAGGATCTGCCCTTCGGCTACACCGAACCGCTCAAGGATCTCGCGCTGCTCGTCGTGCTCCAGGATGCGAAATACGCCGGCCCGATCCTCTTCGATGTGAAAGCGCCGCGGGTCGATGACCCGAAGAACATCTGCGACGTCCTGAAAGTCTCGATCCAGAATCTCGTCTGGCTCTGGGAGCGGGCGCTCGCCGTGGATCGCCAGAAGATCGAGCAATTTCGGAAAGCCAATCGCCTCACCGCGCTCAGCGGTTATCTGGCGGAGTGCCTCTACGGGCGCTGACACGGATGGAAAAAATCGCTCCCGAAGGGGAGCACTATGATCAGGTGCCGTCTTCGACGAGAGAGGGAGCAAATGGGGTGAATCAAGCGGTGGAGAGGGGAGTCTGCGCTCGGAGGGGCTGTGCAGCCGCGCTGGCCGCAAAGTTCCGCGAGCATTTTCTCGCCGACGTCGCTATGCCATGGGCGACCCCAAGCCACCTATGCCACTCCTTCCGCCCATCGCCTTTCCCGCCGCGGCGATCGCAGACGATCCGCGGAATCTGCGCGTCCTTTTCCAGAGCGTGAATGAATCCGACGACTCCCGGAAATCCCGCGACGGCTCGGACTGCTGAAACTCGCGCGCCGCCTGCCATGCGTCTGAAAGAGAAAGTCATCATCGTCACCGGCAGCGCCACCGGCATCGGTGCAGCCATCGCGCGGCGCTGCGTCTCGGATGGTGCGCGGGTCCTCATCCATGATCGCGATCGCGCGGGAGCCGAGGGTGTGGCCGCGGAGCTCGGTGCCGCGAGGGCGACGATCTACGTCGAGGATCTCACCGCCGAAGGCTTCGCGCCGAGACTGGTCGCTCAGGCGATTGCGGCCTTCGGCAAACTCGACGCGGTGGTGAATAACGCCGCCCTCGTGCGGGCCGGAAACATCCACGACACCGACGCCGCCAGCTTCATGCGGATGCTCGCGACGAATACCCTCGCGCCATTCCTCCTCATCCAGGCGGCACTCCCGGAGCTGCGCAAAGTGCGCGGCAGTGTGCTCAACATCGGCAGCGTGAACGCCTACAGCGGCGAGCCAAATCTGCTGCCCTACGCCGTCTCGAAGGGGGCGCTCATGACTCTCACGCGCAATCTCGGCGATACCCTGATGCGCGAAGATGGCGTGCGGGTGAACCAGATCAATCCCGGCTGGGTGCTCACGGAAAACGAAGCCAAACGCAAACGCGAGCATGGCCTCGCCGATGATTGGTATAAAGACGTGCCCAAGGTCTTTGCCCCTGCGGGCCGCATCCTCTGGCCAGAAGAAATCGCCGCTGCCGCGATCTACTGGCTGGCCGACGAAAGCGGCCCCATTAGCGGTCAAGTCGTCGATCTGGAGCAGCATCCCTTCATCGGCCGCAACCCTCCGAAAGATAGCAGCACCATTCCTCCCCAGTAGCCGCCTCTCGTCGCGCATGCCGCGTCCCGCCCATCTCGCCGAGGCACTCCTGCTCGTGCTGCGTTTTCTGATTTCGCGCATTCAAACAGTGGAAACCGTATAGCCATCATGCCCAAGCTCGCTGCTTTCCCCAAAGCCTTCATGCAGGCCCTTTGCAAAGAAGGCACCATGACCGTTTCCGAATGGATTCAGCTCGCCTCGAAGCTCGATGTGCAAGGCCTCGAATGGTATGCAGGCTTCCTGGAGATGGCCGACGAGAACCACTGGCCGCGCTTTCGCAACGAGGTCGAAGACACTGGCAAGGTGATCCCGATGATGTGCTGCTCACCGGATTTCACGCATCCTGACGCAGCGTTCCGTGAAATGGAGATCGCAAAACAGAAGCGCTGGATCGACATGACGCACACGCTGGGTGGATCGTATTGTCGAGTGCTCAGCGGCCAGCGCCGGCCGGAGTTGAGTCTGGATGAAGGCGTTCGATTGGCGGCGGACTCCATTCATGCCTGCCTGCCGTATGCACAGGAGCGCGGCATCACGCTGATCCTCGAGAACCACTACAAGGACGACTTCTGGGAGTATCCCGAGTTTGCGCAGAAGATGGATGTCTTCTGCGCGCTCCTCGCAGCCATCGAACATCCGGCCTTCGGCGTGAACTACGATCCGAGCAACGCCTACCTCGCCGGCGATGACCCGATCGAGTTGCTCCAGCGCGTCTCGCATCGCGTCGTCACCATGCACGCCAGCGACCGCTACCTCATCGAAGGCACGATCGAAGATCTCCGCCGCGAGGAAGGCGGCGCCGCCGGCTATGCAAAGCGCCTGCGTCACGGCGAAATCGGCAAAGGCCTCAACGACTACGACGCCATCTTCAGCGAACTGAAAGCTGTCGGCTTCGACGGCTGGATCAGCGTCGAGGATGGCGTCGATGGCATCGAGCAGCTCCGGCGCAGCGTGGGCTTCCTTCAGCGGAAGATCGCGCAGCACTGGGGCTCACCCGTCCGATGAGCGCGCGCGTGCCGGAGGTCAGGTTTCCAGCCTGACTCGGCAGGCAGGCATCCTGCCTTCCGATCCAGCCTTCACCGGCCTTCGCGGGCTAGTGCGCGAGCCTGGCGAGGCTGATGGTGCGTCGCTTGGCGGCCGGGTGAAGATCTGCCCGACGAGGGCGACGGAAGGCTCAGCACCGGCGAGGATGATCGGAAAGCACTGTTTTACCAGCCGTGCGATTTCGGCGTTAATCCGCCCCACATGAACCGACTCTGCGTTCACACCATCACCACCAAGCCCCTCACGCTGGAGCAATGCCTCTCAGAATTTCCCAAGCGGGGTGCGAGCGGCATCACGATCTGGCGGCAGGCACTGGAAGGGCGTGATCTGGCCGCAGTGCAGCGGCAGAGCAGCGATGCGGGCATGGAGGTGGTCAGCCTGTGCCGTGGCGGATTCTTCCCCGCGGCGACGACCGCGGGGCGCCAGGCGGCGATCGACGACAATTTGAAAGCCATCGATCAAGCGCACGCGATCGGCGCGCCGCTCATCGTGCTCGTGTGTGGAGCGGTCCCTGGGCAGAGCCTCGCGGAATCGCGCAAGCAAATCGCCGACGGCATTGCCGGGGTGCTGCCCGCAGCGGAGCAGGCAGGCGTGAGGCTGGCCATAGAGCCGCTGCACCCGATGTATGCCGACGACCGTAGCGCGGTGAATACAATGCGGCAGGCGCACGAGATTTGCGACGCAGTCGGCTCGCCGGCGTCGCTCGGCATCGCCGTGGATGTCTATCACGTCTGGTGGGACCCGGAGCTGAAGGAGCAGATCGATCTGGCGGGCCGCACGGGCCGGCTGCACGCCTTCCACGTTTGCGACTGGAAAACGCCGACGACCGACCTCCTCAACGACCGCGGGCTGATGGGCGAAGGTTGCATCGCCATCCGCGAGATCAGCGAATGGGTGGACGCCACCGGGTTCACCGGCCATCGCGAAGTCGAAATCTTCTCGAACCGCTGGTGGGCCGCCGATCAGCACACCTTCCTCGATCAAATCGCGGCCAGCTACGCGCAACTCTACCAATGAAAACACAACGCATCGGCATCATCATGAACGGCGTCACCGGACGCATGGGCACCAATCAGCACCTCATCCGCTCGATCAAAGCGATCCGCGATCAGGGCGGCCTCAAGGTCAGCGACGATCTCATCCTGATGCCCGATCCGATCCTCACCGGGCGCAATCACGACAAGCTGAAGGCGCTGGCCGAGCGCACCGGCGTCGCGCGCTTCACCACCGACATCGACGCAGCGCTGGCGAATCCCGAGGACGAAATCTTTTTCGACGCGAGCGGCACGCTGCAGCGCGCGGGCTTCGTCGAAAAAGCCGTGAAGGCGAAAAAGGCTATCTATTGCGAGAAGCCGACGGCGGTGGAGACGGCGGAAGCGCTCCGGCTGGCGAAGCTCTGCGAGGACGCATGCGTGAAGAACGGCGTCGTGCAAGACAAGCTATGGCTCTCCGGCATCCGCAAATTCCGCACGCTGCGCGACCAGGGTTTCTTTGGCCGCATCCTCAGCGTGCGCGGCGAGTTTGGTTACTGGGTCTTTACCGGCGAGGATGGCGACCAACCGGCGCAGCGGCCGTCTTGGAACTACCGCAAGGAGGATGGCGGAGGCATCATCGTCGATATGCTCTGCCACTGGCGCTACGTGATCGACGATCTCTTTGGAAAAGTGAAGGCCGTGAGTTGCCTCGGCGCGACGCACATTCCCAAGCGTCTCGACGAGCGCGACACACCCTACGCCTGCACCAGCGACGATTCGTGTTACGCGACCTTCGAGTGCGAAGGCGGCGTGGTGTGCCAGTTCAACAGCTCGTGGACCGTGCGCGTGCGCCGCGACGATTTGCTCACCATGCAGGTCGATGGCACGCACGGCAGCGCGATCGTCGGCCTGCGGAAGTGCTGGGTGCAAAGCATCGGC
>JBGSYE010000370.1:0-2868 GCA_041751075.1 Chthoniobacteraceae bacterium | reverse complement strand
ACGCCGAAGCTGCAGAAGCTGATCCAGACTGGGAAGATCAAGGCGGAGTAGATGGCCCTGCTGACCAACGCCGAGAAGCGCGAGCTCAAGGCCCGCGCGCAGAAGCTCGAACCCATCCTCAAGCTCGGCCACGCGGGCCTCACCGATGCCTTCGTCGCCAGCATGGACACAGCGCTCGCGACACACGGGCTGGTGAAGATGAAGTTCACCGACTTCAAGGAGGAGAAGAAGACGCTCGCACCGCAGATCGCCGCACGCACCGGCAGCGAGATCGTCTTACAGGTCGGGCACGTCGCGGTTTTCTACCGCCGGCTGGAAAAGCAGAGCGACTGACCTGGAGGGACACGCTCCGTCGTGTCCCAAATCAAAGGGCAAAGGTGGGCGGATCGCTCCGCCTCCGCCTGCGGAAGATTGGGACACGACGGAGCGTGTCCCTCCAATTTACGTCGTGATTTCCATCCACTCCGGATGCTCCACCGCGTGCCGCGCGATCTCCTCGAGGATCGACTCCAGCGCGATCTCCGGCTGCCAGCCCCACTGCTCCGCGGCACGGCTTGAATCCATCACCATCCACGGAATGTCGAAGGGCCTCTCCGCGGTGTCGGCGGCGACGGGGTGCGCGCCGAAGCGCGCTTCGCACCAGGCACTGAGCTGGCGCAGCGACATCGCGCGATCGATCCCGCCGGCGGCATGCTGTACTTTCTCCGCGGAGCGGTGCGGATCGCGGAGTTGTGCGAGGACCAGCCGGGCCAGATCGCGCGGGTGCAGGCAATCGCGCACCTGATGCCCGCTGCCGCCAAAGCCGATGTACTTCAGCGGACGCCGCTGCGCCCACGAGTGAATCCAGAAGCTGAAGATGCCCTGATCCGCGCGCCCAAACTGCCCCGCGCCCGCGAGCACGCCGCAGCGATTGATCCACACCGGCAGCTTGAATGCGTCGCCGTATTCCAAGACGAGTTGCTCGGAGCAGAGCTTGGTCGTGCCGTAGAGGGATACCGGCGCCGCGGTGGAAAAATCCTCCGTC
Organism: Chthoniobacteraceae bacterium; assembly: GCA_041751075.1. Classification (GTDB taxonomy): domain Bacteria; phylum Verrucomicrobiota; class Verrucomicrobiia; order Chthoniobacterales; family Chthoniobacteraceae; genus JANNXQ01. The sequence continues at coordinate 1,844 of JBGSYE010000370.1, read as the reverse complement.
ACTCCACGCGCACTGACTCCGGCAGGCAGCGCGCCCTTTTCCTCGAGCACGAAGGCATCGCGCTCGACCCGCATCGGCAGCGCCGCGAGCGGCGGGATGGAATACACGCGGCTGGTGCTGAGCAGGACGAAACCCGCGCCGTGCGCCTTGCAGTATTCGAGCATCTGTACGGTGCCGCCGAGATTGTGCTCCACGATCTGCCGGCTGCTCGTGCGGCCATCCACGCCGGCGAGCACACTCGCATTCGCCGCGGCGTCGATCACCCAATCCGCGACCGGCAGCGCGTCGATGTCGCTCCGCGCGCGGAGGTCGGCGTGCGTCACCTTCACCCCAAGCGCGTGGAGCCGCCGTCGGTTCAGTTCGCTCCCCGCGCGGATGAAATTGTCGAACCCCGCGACCTCGATCGCCGGATCGTGCTCGCGGAAAAACTGCGCCAGCGTGCTGCCGACGAAGCCGCAGATGCCGGAGATGAGGAGTTTCATGGGGAAAAAAGGCAGAAGGCAGAAGGCAAGAGGCAAATTGGCAACGGAATGGCGGCAGAACTCTTCATTCTGCCTTCTGCCTTCTGCCTTCTGCCTTTTCTCCCGGCGGAGTGCGGCCCAAGATCTTCAATCCGAGCACGCTCATGAAGAAGCTCGCAAAGACGATCTGCGCGCCCGTGGCGATGCCGGTGACCGCGGGAATGACCCGCCGCAGATTCTCCGAGTAAGAGAGATCGCCAAAGTGCGCGCCTTTCCACACCAGCAACGCACGGATGAGCGACGCCAGACCCGCAAGCCCGATCAGCAGACCGACGACGAGCCCGCGTTCGAGATTCAGATAGTGGAAGACTCGCGAGAAACGCGGATCATCCGGGAGCAGCCCTTCGGCGATGGCGAAGACCTTGGTAAAACACGCGAAGGCGATCGTCTGCACGCCGAGGATCGTCGCCAGGGAGAAGACGACCATCGTCCCTGCATCGAGCCGCGCGCCGCCGAGGTAGAGTGGCGCGGAGGCGAGCGCGAGCAGCCCCGCCGCACCGAGCACCGTGAGCACGATGCCCGGCGCGAGGAAGAGCCAGCGCGGGCTGAAGAGCAGCATGAAGCGCAGATGCCGCCAGCCGTCGCGCCAGCTCCGCAGATGCGGCGGCCGCGAGCGTCCGTCCTGGTGCAGCGTGATCGGCACCTCGCCGATCCGCAGCCCTTTCATCGTCGCCTTGATCACCATCTCGGAGGCGAATTCCATCCCGGTCGTCTGCACCCCGAGCCGCTGGAATGCCTCGCGGCTGAACCCTCGGAGCCCGCAGTGAAAGTCCTGCACCGGACACTTGAAGAAGACGCGCCCTATGAGGCTGAGCACGGGATTGCCGATCCAGCGATGTTTCCACGGCATCGCGCCGGGCATGATGGTGCCGCCGCCGCGCGGCATCCGGCAGCCCATCACCAGATCGTTGCCCGCGCGCAGCTTTTCGAGGAAGGGGCCGAGCCGCGAGAAGTCGTAGCTATCATCGGCATCGCCCATCACGACCCAGCGTCCGCGCGCCGCCTCGATGCCGCCGCGCAGCGCATTGCCGTAGCCCTTCGCAGCGACCGACACGACGCGCGCCCCAAGTTTCTCCGCGAGGGCGATCGAGCCGTCGGTGCTCCCATTGTCCGCGATCACCACTTCGCCGTTCACCTTCAATTCCGCGAGACTGCGCTGCGCCTTCGCGATGCAGCGCTCGATCGTCTCGGCCTCGTTCAGGCACGGCATCAGGATGGTCAGCTCGCACTCCGCAGCAGGCATCGAGTCGTTCACTCCACACGGGCCGGCAGTTTTTTGATCAGCACATCCTCCGACTCGAAGACCGTCTCCCAGCCCGCCGC
>JBGSYE010000369.1:0-5009 GCA_041751075.1 Chthoniobacteraceae bacterium | reverse complement strand
GCCACGCCGCCCAAGGCAAAAATTCCGAGCCCCAGGCCCCCGAAGGCCAGTGCGCCGAGGGCGACGCCGCCGAAGGCCAGCACCCCGATGCTCAGTCCGCCAAAGGCCACCACGCCCACCGCGCGATCGCCAATCGCCACGATTCCCTTTGCCCAACGCGGCTGGCCGGTGCGCGGGTCCACGCCCGAAACGATGTGCAGCAGCGGCAGGCCCCAGAGAGTCCGTGTCGAGCGATACTCGACATTCGAACCCGCCGCATATCCCGACGGCATGGCGCGCAAGCCGGAGATGCTTTCCACGTCGTCGCGCACTTCGCTCGCGTGCTGATAGCGGCGGTCGGCGTCGCGTTCGAGCGCGTGGAGCACGATCTCGTCGAGCCGCACGTCGATCTTCACGCGCTCGCTCGGCGGGGAGAAGCGGCCCATCGGGACTTCGCCGGTGAGCATTTCGTAAAAGACCACGCCGAGGCTGTAGATGTCCGCGCGGTGATCGACGGTCTCCGGCTTGTCGAGCTGCTCGGGCGCCATGTAGCGCGGCGTGCCAAGCGTCATGCCGGTCACGGTGAGCGTGTGGTCGGAGTGCTCGCGGCGCAGGAGCTTGGCGAGGCCGAAGTCGGCGATCTTCACGCGGCCGCGTTTGTCGATGAGGATGTTCTCCGGCTTGATGTCGCGGTGAACGACGCCTTCCTCGTGCGCGAATTGCAGCGCGTCGCAAATCTTCGGCACGACCGCTAGCGCCTCGGCAGGCGTCATTTTTCCCGAGCGGAGCATCGTGCGCAGGTTCGCGCCATCGACGAATTCCATCGCGAAATAGTAGAGCCCGCCGCTCTCGCCGAAATCGTGGACGGCGACGATGTTCGGGTGGCTGAGCTTTGCCAGGGAGCGGGCTTCGCGGCGGAAGCGCTCGACGAAATCTGCCGTGAGCGCATCCACCGGCGGCAGGATTTTCAGCGCGACGATGCGGTCGAGTTGCAACTGCCGCGCCTTATAGACCACTCCCATCCCGCCGCGTCCCAGCATCTCGATGATTTCATATTGCGGCAGCCGCCGGGCGACCTCCGCGGCGTCGCCGATGTCGGGGAAGTCCGAAGGCGACACAGACGTCCTGTCTGTTGACCGGCCCGCTCCGCCCACAGGTGGGGACGCCTGTGTCACATAGGGTTCCTTGAGCGCGACGCTGAGGAGGCATCGGGCGCAGAGCCCTTCGGGTGCGTCGCCGGCCATCGGCTGGCCGCATTGTTTGCAGGTTTTCATGGGCGGCTCGGGTGTATTCATCTCACCCTGTTCAGAAGATTTTACGGCAAAAGGTTACGGGAAATTTTCACCCACTCAGCGCGGCGAGCAGGTGGCGCAGCTCGTCTTCCACCTCGGCGGGCGTGGCGACGGTCTCGGCGATCTCGGCGCGGATGAGATCGCGGTAGCGCTCGCGTAGCCGATGCACCGCGACCTTCACCGCGCCTTCGCTCATGGCGAGCGTGGTAGCGACATCGGCGTAGGGCGTCCTGTCGCCGGTGAGGCAAAACTTCAGTGCCTCGAAGTGAACGAGCTTGCCCGCCGCGCTCATCTCCGCGCGGAGCCGCGCCAGCACTTGATCCAGGAGCGTGAGCGCCCAGCGGCGATCGTAAAGGCTCTCGGCGGTTTCGGTGTCCGCGGGCTCGTGGCGGAAGCGCGATTCGGCGGACATCGCGTCGAAGGAAATCGTCACCGCACCGCCACCGCGTTTTTTCGCGCGGCTGCGGTCCCACTCATTGGCGAGGAAATGTTTCATCGACGCGAGCAGCCACGAGCGGAAGCGCCCGCGCTCGCGCTCGACGCCACCGAGCCAGCCCTTCTCGAGCAAGCGCGCAAAAAACTCCTGGGTGAGATCCTGCGCATCGTGCTCCCCGAGCCCCTGCCGGCGGACGAAGGCGTAAAGGGGATACCAGTAGCTGCGGCAGAGCGTGGCGAGCGCGGCGCTGCCCGCATCCTGCGTGGGCTCGCGCGCGGCGAGGACGATGCTCCAGCGCGTGGTGGCAAAGGAGCGCTGCGAGGGAGCCATGCGGAGAGCGTAACGGATGCGCATGGCGCTTGCCCAGCACGGCTTCCTCGGCGGCGGCTTGCGCTTTGGGCACCGGGCTCGTAAAAAGCGCGCGTGTCCCAACCTCCAGCTCCATCTTCTGCGGAATCTCCGTCCGGTTTGCGTGTGTTCCTGTATGGCACGGCGGCGACCACCGGCGCGGCGATCCTGATCGTCGAGATTCTCGGGGCAAAGATGCTGTCGCCTTACGTGGGCACGTCGCACTTTGTGTGGACGGCGCAGATCGCGGTCACGCTCCTCTCGCTGGCGGCGGGCTACTGGTTTGGCGGCTGGCTGGTGGATCGATCGCAGGACTTGCGACGGCTCTACGGCTGCATCCTTTTCGCGGGCATATATCTCTGCGGCACGGTGCCCTTCGCGGGGCGGGTCGCCTTTGCCTGCCTGCAATGGCCGCTGGCGATCGGTTCGCTCCTGGCGTCGCTCTTTCTCTTCTTCGTGCCGCTGACGCTGCTCGCCACGGTCGGTCCCTTTGTGATCCGCGTACTGACTTTACACGTCGGCAGCGTGGGCGGCGTCGTTGGCCGGCTCTCGGCGGTGAGCACGCTGGGCAGCGTGGCCGGCACTATCCTCGTCGGCTACGTGCTCATCCCCATCCTTCCAAATTCGGTGACGATGTGGGTGACCGCCGGCGTTCTCATGGCAGTGGCGATCGTGTACTTCGCCGTCTGGCGCCGGCCACTGGCGGTCTCCGCGGGGCTCCTCGGGATTGCCGGGATCGCGCTCGGCGGCGGCTGGCTGAGCCTGCGTTTGCAGGCGAATCCGTGGCCGGAAGAACTGCGAGAGATCGCAAGCTACAACTCGAATTTCGGCCAGCTCCAGGTCTTCGACACGAGCGACGGAGCGCGCCGCTATTTCCTCAACGACTACCTCCAGCAAAACACCTACGACCCCAGGACGGGACAGAGCACCTCTCTCTTCAGCTACGCTCTTCACGCCCTCGCCCGGATCCACGCGCCGCGGATCGAGGATGTGCTGTGCATCGGCCTCGGCGTGGGCATGGTGCCGATGCAATTCGCCCGCGACGGCGCGCGCGTGACGGTGGTCGAGATCAACCCGGACGTGGTGCCCCTCGCGCAGGCGCATTTCGGTCTCGATACGGAGGCGATGCGTCTGATCATCGGCGACGGGCGGCCCTACCTGAATACGGCCACTGGATCCTTCGATGTGATCATTCTCGATGCCTTCCTCGGGGACTCCGCGCCGGCCCACCTGATGACGCGCGAAGCCTTTGCCGCCATGCGCCGCGTGCTGCGACCCGATGGCGTCCTGGTCATCAACACCCTCGGCGAGCTCGGACCCGGTCGGGATTTCCTGGTTGCATCGCTGGATCGCACGCTCCGTACGTCTTTCGGAGAGGTGCGCATCCATGCTTTGGGAAAAGGCAATCTTTTCCTCGTAGCCACGCCGGCGGCAGAATTGCGTGTGCATCGGAAAGCGGACATCGGGATCGTGCATGCCGATCTGCGCGAGGACTTCCGCAAGATGCTCGCAGCCGTCGGCGAGGTGAATCCCGGCAGCGGAATGGTGCTCACGGATGACTTCAATCCCGTGGATTTTTACGACGCCGCCAATCGCGAGCGCTTGCGCCGGCGGCTCGTGAGCTGGATACAACCGGAGTTGCCGTTCTGATCGCGGGGGGAGGCGGGCGTGGCGGGAAGCTCCAAGAAAGCGCGTCGGACTGGAAGCGCGCGGTGAAACGAAGGCGGTGGGCAGTTTCGCCGTAACTGCCGCGGTGGCACTCAGAACGGCCATTTCCCTTTAGGCGAAAATGCCCCCCACCGAAACGAAGGGCGGCTTGGAATTTCTCCGCCTTTGGACTCTGGTCCTTACTTGGAATTTGGAGTTTGGATCCTGAAATTTTCCACCCTCACTCCATCTCCTCGTCCGGCCCCCAGAGATGCTCCTTGGTCCAGCGGTTCTCGTAGAGTTTGCAGAGTCCGATGGCCGGGGCGACGCCGCCATAGTAGCTCGCGGTCGTGGTGTATTGCTTGTCCTCGTCGTAGGTGCCGACGGCGATCACCACATGGTCAAAATGTTCGCTGAGCAGCTCAAAGGCTTTGTCGATCATCTGCTGCTGGGCTTCGGTCATGGGGAAAGGAGAGAGTTGAAGGTTGAGGGGCCGCCGTTTGCGAGCATGGGAACAAACCCACTCTCCACCGTCGAGAGAAAGCGGCTGCCGACCCTCGCAGCCCCTCTGCGGTCCCGCGCATTCTCGATAAGAAATGCCCTCGACGCCGGTGATCGGGATGCTCCACTTCGATCGTCATGTCTGCGCCCCTCCTCCCCCCAGCACTCTTGATTTTTGCGTTCTCTGCGGTCGCCGCGCCCGTGGCTGCGGCGGCGGAGAAGGTTTCCTTCAACCGCGATATCCGGCCGATCCTTTCCGACACCTGCTTCCAGTGCCACGGGCCGGACGAAAAGGAACGCAAGAGCGGCCTGCGGCTCGACGAGCGGGCGAGCGCGATCAAGCCCGCCGAATCCGGCGAGATCGCGATCGTGCCTGGCAAGCCGGAGGAGAGTGCGCTGATCGCGCGGCTGCTGTCGCAGGATCGCGACGAGGTGATGCCGCCGCCGAAGCTGCACAAGACCATCACGCCCGAGCAGATCGAGACGTTCAGGAAATGGATCGCAGAGGGTGCGGAGTATCAGGGGCACTGGGCGTTTCAGGCGCCGGAGCGGCCGCGAGTGCCGACGATGGCGGATTGGGAAGTGCGGATTGCGGAGTGGGAAAGGCGCGATGCAAAGCTCGGCGCTGCGCTGCGCGCGCGCCTGCCGGAACTCGACCGGTGGGTGCGCAATCCGATCGACGCTTTCACGCTCGACCGGATGCTCGCCGCCGGCCTCGCGCCTTCGCCGAAGGCCCCGCCCGAGATGCTCGCGCGCCGCGCAGCGCTCGATCTCACCGGCATCCCGTCCGATGAGTCCCATGAGTC
>JBGSYE010000368.1:0-3756 GCA_041751075.1 Chthoniobacteraceae bacterium | reverse complement strand
GATCTCGCGCTCGAAATCGAAAGACTCCGCAAACACCTCCGCCGCGCGCACGAGGCGCAACGGGCGTTCCGTCCGCCCGGCGGCCCGCTCCCAGAGTTGCGCGGCTTCCGGGCCGAGCCGGTCCATGAGTTCGCCGCGCGGGAGACTCGTGAGCTGCGCGAGCGTGTGGATGCCCCAGTCGCCCAGCACCGCGAGCAAATCGGGCGCGGGATTGAGTTCGTTGATTGCGAGATTCGCGAGAAAGGCGTGCGCGGTTTGCACGACAAGCACGGGCCGCGCGTGACGGGCGGCGAGGAAAGCGAGGTCGGGATTGGAGGCAATGCCGCACTGTGCGCGCAGATTCAGGGGCGCGAGGCTGACAACCACACGCGCGCCGAGTGCGTGCCAGTCCTTTTCCCGAGAAGCGCGAAGGTTCACGGTGCAATAGCCGTCCGCTGTCGTCTCGACTTCCGGCGAGAGTGTGGCCGCGATTTCCAGCAAGACGGACTGCGCGGCGTGCTCTTGCGCGATAGAGCGCGGGACGATGCCGAGTGCGGGACAGCGCGAGAGAGCTTGCGTGGAAGTTTGCCCGACCGTGACACCCGCCGCTGCTGCCGCGTCGTTGATCTCCAGCACACCGCTTTTCGGGTCGCTCGAATCAATGAGCGCCACGGGCTGCGCGTGCATTTCCTCGCGGAAACGGAGCGCCGCTTGCAGGCGGAAGACTGGCAGAAGGAGGACGGTGAACATGGGGCGTCCTCATGCCGTGGCGTGTTCACTTTCCCACACGGGCGGGTGCGCGTGCGCGGTGCGTCGCGGATACACGCGCCACGATGAGCCTGCCAGCAACTCGTGCCGCCAGCGCCGTTGCGCCGCCAGCTTCCATTGCGAGGCCCCGGCGATGCGGACTTGCGCGGCTTCAATCATCGGCTGTGGAGTAAGCACGGCAACCGCCGCCGTCGTCTGCTCCGCGAGCCGCTGGAAGCGGTGCCAGGTATTTGCCGGAATGCGCCGCAACTGCGCAGGCGGGACACTTTGAAAGTCGAGCATCACGAGCGAAAGATTGCCGTCGCGGAGCAGCAAATCCGCCGCCTTCACTGCTTGCATCGCATCCGCGCAAAAGACGACGAGCAAGCGCGCGAGTGATGCCGCCGGGCTGGCTTCCGGCTCGAAAGTGCGCGCGGCGTCAACCAGTGCGGCAAAGCAACGCTCGCGGCACATCACGCGGAGCATCCCGTGGAGAAAGAGCGCGCCCGCGCCGCTCGTGCCGGAAAACTCCGTAAGCGCCGCGCGCCGCAAACCGCCTTCCGCTGTGTCCAGATCGGCAAGGCCGGTGCGAAGGATGCCACCCGGCTTTTGCTCCGCCGTGGGGAACTTCTCGGCGAGCATCCGGCGCAAGTCCGCGAGGCGTGTGTCAACGGCGGCTTCCGACATGGCGAAGCACTCCTTTCAACAGCCCGGCGAAATGCACGCGCTCCGCGGCAACGATCATGTCCGCGAAAGCCGGATTCGAGGCCCGAAGCCGCACGCGCCCGTCTTCAAAAAGCACCCGCTTCAACGTGCCCTCGCGATCGTCGCCCACGCACACCGCCGCAATCGCCCCATGCGCCACGCGCTCACCGGGACGCAACAGCACCAGATCGCCGTCGAGGATGCCGTCGCCTGTCATCGAATCGCCGCGCACACGAAGAAGGAAATCGCCCGGCTTGTGCGCCAGCAAATCACCTGGCTCCACAATCTCCGCCGCCTGTGCGACAGCCTCAGACAGCGATCCCGCCGGAATGCTGCCGAGCAGAGGAAGCCCGCCTATGCCGAGCGCGTGCCTCCCTTTTGGCGTGAGCCGCACGACTCGCGAACGCCCGCGCACGCCGCCGCACAGGATTTCCACAAAGCCGTTGCGGGCCATCTTTTGCAGTGTCGGCGTGAGACTGCTTTCCGCCGCGAGTCGGAGCGTTTTCAGCAAGTCAGCGACGAAGCCGGGCCGCTCCGCCCGTTCAAAGTCCGCCAGCGTGCGCGCCACGCGCTCTTGGGCAGCGGTGAGGTCTTGGCTTGCGGGTCTTGGCATTGCGTCGTGAAATATCACGATGAAACGAAAGTGCAAGTGCTGCGCTCATTCACACTGCCTTCGGATGTGCAGAATGCCGGCCAGACACCGTTCCGTGTTGCGGTGCTCGGAGCGCGGCCGCTTTACTCGATGAGGTAGGAGTAGCGCCCTGCGCCCGTCTTCCGAAATGCCCCGGTCACGAGCGCGCCGTTGTCCATTCGCTCGTCGATTTCCTGCATGCGGACGTCGTCATCCGCGGAGAGGACCACAGAGACGGCGGCATTGAGGCCATTGGCCTGGTAGTCCCAGTCCCAACTGGCGTTCAGACTGTTGGCCTGGTTCCAGCGCAGCTTGTTGAGGTAGATGCCCAAGCCGGTGGGGACCACCGCGGGCGCCGCCTCCGCGGGGTAGCGGGTATTCTCGGCGGCATACATTTCCACGGCGGAGACGCAAACGCGCAAGTCGTTCAGAAACTGCGAGTTTTGCGTCGCCTGGCGCGCCCGGAAGAGGTAGGGGACAGCGATGAGCGCGAGGTCGGCAATAATGACGACCGCGATGAGGAGTTCGATAACGCTATAGCCGTCCTTACGGGACATGAGTGGAAGGGTTTCAAGCAGTGCCTATTCCATGAAGGGGGATAAAATCCGGCGCTGGGCATCGTGGGCGAGGGGTCGCGGATGGACTCATGGACCGATGGACGAATGGGCTCCCGCACAAGTCTCCGTCCATCTTCTCTGATCCCCATCCGTGCTTGCGGCTAAGCTCACCCCTGGCGACGGATTACTCCGGTCGAAACCTCAACTCACCTCATGTCGCACCACGCATCCCGCCTCGATGACCTTTTTCTCACCCGCCGCGATTTCCTGCAACGGTGCGGCATGGGCATGGGGGCGCTGGCGTTTGGCAGCGTGCTCCAGCGAGCCGCCGCCATGGAAGCGGCGGTGCCGGCGTCGAGCTTGAATCCGCTGGCTGTGCGCGCTCCGCACTTTCCGGCGAAGGCGAAGCACATCATCCACATCTTCGCCAATGGCGGGCCATCTCACGTCGATACCTTCGACCCGAAGCCCGCGCTGCAAAAATGGCACGGCAAGGAAATCCCGAACCGCCTGCCGACCGAACGCAAGACGGGGGCGGCGTACCAGTCGCCGTTTACCTTCAAAAAGTACGGGAAGAGTGGGATCGAAGTGAGCGAGCTTTTCGCCAAAACGGCGGAGTCCATCGACGACATTTGCGTCATCCGCTCGATGTTTGCCGACGTGCCGAATCATGAGCCGTCGCTCATGCTGATGAACTGCGGAGAGGCGCGCCTGGTGCGGCCGAGCATGGGCTCGTGGCTCACTTACGGGCTGGGCAGCGAGAATCAGAACATGCCCGGCTTCATCGCGATGTGTCCGGGTGGCTACCCCATCCAGGAATCGCAGAACTGGCAGTGCGGATTTCTGCCCGGCGTCTTCCAGGGCACCTATATCGACACGAAGCACACCGAGGTGGAGAGGCTGATCGAAAACATCCGCAGCAATTACGTCTCGCTCAAAGAGCAGCGCGCTCAGCTCGACCTCCTGCAGCAGCTCAATGCCGAGCACCAGCGCCGCCGCCAGCAGGACGCGCAGCTCGAGGCGCGCGTGCAATCCTTCGAGCTCGCCTACCGGATGCAGATGGACGCCGCGGATGCCTTCGACGTGGAGCGCGAGCCGCAGTCGATCCGCGACCTGTATGGCCCCGGCACGCAGGCG
>JBGSYE010000367.1:0-3957 GCA_041751075.1 Chthoniobacteraceae bacterium | reverse complement strand
GGCGGACGCGTCGAGCACCGCGGCCAGCCGCCGCTCGAAGTCCAGAGCCTGCGCCTCCTCTATCGCGCGCCCGCGCTTTTCGTGCAAAATGCGGAGCTTCGCCCGCCGGGTGGCGGCGCGATCCGCGTCACTGGCGACGTGCAGTTCGATAAAGCTCTCCAGCTTCGCGCGGAGTTCGACGGCCTCGCGCTCGATCCGCTGCTCGGCGAAGACTGGCGCGTGCGGCTGCAAGGCAAGGTCGCTGGCGAAGTGGACATCCGCACTCCGCTCCCGAACCGCGGACCGCCGGAAGTGCGCGGCACCGTCCGCCTCATCGGAGCCGATCTCACGGCGCTGCCGGTCCTCGATCAGATCGCGCTCTTCACCCGCACGCAGCAATTCCGCCGGCTGAAGCTCACGCGCGCCTCCGCGGATTTCGAGCAAACCGGCGCCCGTCTCGAAGTCCGCAACCTGATCGCCGAATCCGCACGGCTGATCCGCATCGAAGGCCGCTGCACCATCGAGCGCGACACCATCGACGGCGCCTTCCAAGTCGGCGTCACCGCCGCGAGCCTGCAATGGCTGCCCGGTTCGCAGGAGCGCGTCTTCACCGAGGCGCGCGACGGCTACCTCTGGACCCCCATGCGCCTCACCGGCCCTGTGAGCAAGCCACAGGACGACCTCACCCCCCGGCTCGCCACCGCCGCCGGCGAGGCCGTCCTCGACACCGCACAGGGCACCGTGAAAGACGCGATCAAGACCGGCCGCGACGTCCTAAAAGGCGCTCTCGACCTCCTCCTTCCGACGCCGAAGTGAAGCACCCCAGGAACGCAAGGTCCGCGAGGGACAATTGCCCACCACCGCTCGCACCTCTTCGATGACTTCGGCCGTCGGCGATCCGCAGCAAACGGGCTTTCCCGCTGCGACGCCATCGACCGCCAGGCCGCCGAGGAGCAGCCCAGCGAGTCCCGACCATGAGGACACCGGGGGGGCAAGCGGCTCGGAGGCGGCGCGATATTGGGGGAAGTAGTCGTCCGCTGCGGCAGCGCGGCCCTGGGCGCGATCCCAAGCGGACCGACGCTCACAGAGCACGCGATATGCAGCGGGATCGACGACCCAGCGCCAGGTGAGGAAATCGTGCGCGCAATCCGAGAAGCCAGCCTTGAACTGGTAGAGACTGTCTTCCCGGGCGCCGACCCCGCCACCGAGATGGAGAACGCGGTAGCCACGGGCGGCGGCCCACAGCCGGACTTCGTCGATGAGGAGCTTGTCCGGCGCCCACTGCAGCCCGTGATCGGCCGTGCCGCCGAGGTGCGTGTGGACGATGCCGTTGTAAGCGCTGTTCAGGGTCACCGCGACGATCGTTGAACCGCGCCGGACATAAAAAAGCCGCATCGCGGGACCGAGACCTTCCACCAGCGACGCGAAATACTCGCGATCGAAGAAGTACTGCGGCGCGGCGCCCACCCGGCGCATCGAAGCAGTGTAGATCTCCACGAACTCATCGAGGTGCTCGAGCTTTTGATCTTCGATCACCTCCAGCCCTTCCGCGCGAAGCTTCTTGAGACCGCGGCGATGGCTCTTCCGGAACTTCGCAAACTGCTCCTCCACGGGCGGCGTGAGATCCAGCGACAGGGTCCGCCCCGTGGGAACGCATGAGCCCACCTGAGGCAGCAGATGGCGCTGCTCAAAAAGGGGATGCAGGCGTGAGAAGACGGTGACGACGCGCAGCTCGCGCAAGGTCTCCTCCAGACACCGGGAGAAGTGGCGAATCACCGCATCCGGCACCTCGCGGTGAGAGGCGATCGGCCCGGCGTAGCCGTACACCGAGGTCGCGTCGTAGAGATCGCGGGCGTAGTCGCCGAGGCCGGGCACCTCCCCGAGCGAGCGCAGGAGCAGCGGGACCGCGATCGTGCAGCCCTCCTCGCGATGCACCAGGAGGTGGGCGCGGCCCTCGCCGTGAGCTTCCGCATGGGCGTGATACTCGGGCAGGTGATGAAAGTCGTGTTGCGGGCATTCGGCGAGGATGCCGCGCCAGAGATCAGCGGAAGTGGTGGTGAGGACATCCATCAAAGGCAAATCGAAAGCCGGACTGCAACCGTTGGGACGCAGCACAAGCACATCGCCGCAGCGACGCGAATACTCCTTGGGAGAGGAACATTTTGCGGGGTGCTTCGACGAACTATTTCTTGGCACAGCCCGGTAGCAATCCTCGCGCCGCAAAGGGCAGCGGCGTCCCGCTACCGACCCACCAAGGCCCGAATGGCCAATCTGGCATCCGTGAGTAGCGCCATCACATTTCCCCCTTCCCAACACCAGAGGCATTCGCTTCCATCGGCGGCCCGATGCCGAAAGCCAAATCGAAAGCCCGAAGTCCGAAGCCGAAATACAAGCGCATCGTCCTCAAGATCAGCGGCGAGGCGCTGAAAGCGAAGGGGAGCGGCGATGTCATTTCGCCGGAGATCGTGCGCGCGATTTGCGAGCAGCTCCGGGAAGTGCACGACATGGGCGTGCAGATCGCGGTGGTGGTGGGCGGCGGCAATATCTGGCGCGGGCTCTCGGCCAGCCATCGCGGCATGGAGCGGACCACGGCGGATTACATGGGCATGCTGGCGACGGTGATCAATGGCATGGCGCTGCAGAGCCAGCTCGAGGCGCTCGGCGTGGTCACCCGCGTGCAGACGGCGATCCACATGGAGAATATCGCGGAGCCTTTCATCCGTAGGCGCGCGATGCGGCATCTCGAGGTCGGACGCGTGGTCATCTTCGTCGCGGGCACGGGCAATCCTTTCTTTTCCACCGACACCACGGCGGCGCTGCGCGCGAATGAGATCGGTGCGGAGGTCATCCTCAAGGCGACGAAGGTGGACGGCATCTACACCGCGGATCCGATGAAGGATCCGAAGGCGAAACGCTTCGACCGCATCACCTTCAACGAGGCGCTCAGTCGCCGGCTCTCCGTGATGGATTCGACGGCGTTCAGCTTGTGCATGGACAATCACATGCCGATCATCGTTTTCGATCTCATGACTCCGAACAACATCAAGAACGTCGTCCTCGGCCGAAAGGTCGGGACGCTGGTGTCCGCGGAGTAAGAGGAAGGGAGTATTCAGTGTTCAGTGTTCAGTGTTCAGTGTTCAGTCATCCCCCGAAACGCACTGCGAGCGCGCACCCAGCGATCTGAGTACTGAATACTGAACACTTTCACCCACATGGACCCCGACGAAATCCTCCTCGATACCGAAGCCACCATGGAAAAGGGCTTCGACTACATGACGCACGAATTTGCCGCCGTGCGGACCGGCAAAGCCTCGCCGGCGCTGGTCGAGAACATCGACGTGGAATGCTACGGCTCGATGATGAAGCTGAAGCAGGTCGCGCTGATCACGACGCCCGAGCCGCGCTTGCTAGTGATTCAGCCTTTCGACGCCTCGACGGTGCAGGCCATCGAAAAGGCCATCAAGGAATCCAAGATCGGCATCAACCCCGCGGTCGATGGTAAGATCATCCGCCTGCCCATCCCGTCGCTGAGCGAAGAGCGGCGGAAGGATCTCGTGAAGAGCATCAAACAGATGGCCGAAGAGGCCCGGGTGCGGGTGCGCTCGGCGCGGCGCGACGGACTCGACGGGGTCAAGAAAGCGGAGAGGGATGGCGGCATCGCGAAGGACGCGCTCGAGGGCTACGAGAAGGAAGTGCAGAAACTCACAGACGGCTTTGTGAAAAAGATCGACGACGCGCTCGCCTCGAAAGAAGCCGACATCATGAAGGTCTGAGGCCATGCGTTCCCTCCTCCTCGCCGCACTCGCGCTGCTCTGCGCGATCCCGCTTCACGCCGCCGTCGTCCGCCTGGCGCCGGATTTCACCTTTCCCGGAGTGGGCAAGGCCCGCTCGCTGCGGAGCCTGCGCGGGCAGGCGGTGGTGCTGCTCATCGCGAGTTCGCCGCGCGAAAAGGACTTCAGGAAGCAGCTCAAGTATCTG
>JBGSYE010000366.1:0-7330 GCA_041751075.1 Chthoniobacteraceae bacterium | reverse complement strand
GCGCTGGCCGGGCGTCGTGCCCGCGGGGACGGTGTGCGGGCAGCTCGTGCATCAGGCGGACGCCATCGCCACGCTGGCGGAAGTGTGGGGCGCGAAGCTGCCGGAGAATGCGGGCGAGGACAGCGTGAGTCTCATGCCATTGCTCAAAGGCGGCACGCAACCGGTGCGGGACCACGCGATCAGCCATTCCTCGACGGGCATCGCAACGCTGCGCAAGGGCGCGTGGAAGCTCCTCGCCGCGCCCGACCCGGAAGCGGCCAAGCCAGCGCCGCCCGTGCAAATCTACGACCTCGCCACGGATCTCGGCGAAAAGCGCAACCTCGCTGCGGATAAGCCCGAACTCGTCGCGGAGATGCTCGCACTCATGGAGAAGCTCGTGAGCGACGGCCGCAGCACGCCCGGCGCGAAGCAGGCCAACGAGGCGCCGGTGAATTGGCGGCGGCACATGGGCAAGGTGCCATGACCCCGCCCCTCTCCCGCCGTGCCTTTCTCGGCCAAGCTGCGGTGGCGACGGTTCCCCTGCTGGCCCGCGCTGCGGCGCCCGGACAGCGCATCATGGACACGCACGTCCACTTCTACGATCCTACGCGCCCGGAAGGCGTGCCGTGGCCGCCGGCTGGGAGTCCGATTCATCGGCGCACGCTGCCGGCCGATTATCTCGCGGCGATCGGCAAGTCGGGGGCGGTGCGCGGGGTGATCACAGTCGAGGCGAGTGCGTGGCTCGAAGACAACCAGTGGGTGCTCGATGTCGCCGCGCGCGAGCCGCTCATCGTTGGCGTGGTCGGGCGGCTCGCGCCGGGTGAGGTCGATTTTGCGAAGCATGTGAAGCGGTTCGCGGCGGACCCGCTCTTCCGCGGCATCCGCGCCGCACTGCCGAAACAGGCGGACGATCCCGCGTTCCTCGCCGGACTGCGCACACTCGCGGACGCGGGGTTGAGTCTCGATGTGAATGGGAACGCCACGCTGCATCCCGTCATCGCCCGGATCGCCGCGCGCTTTCCCGATCTGCGCATCGTGCTGAATCATCTCGGGCAACCTGGCGATCCCGCGGCGGGCGTGCCGGCGGCCTGGCGCGAGGGGGTGCGCCTGCTTGGCGCGCAGCGGAATGTCTTCTGCAAAGTCTCCGCGGTCGTGGAGCAATCGAAGTCCGAGTATGGCCGTGCGCCCACCGACCTCGCGGTGTATCGCGGCATCCTCGATGCGCTGTGGGAAAGCTTCGGCGCGGAGCGGCTGCTTTACGGGAGTAATTGGCCAGTGTGCGAGCGCGGCGCGACGTTGCCCGCGGTCGAAGCGCTGGCGCTCGAATATTTTTCCCCGAAAGGCGCGGCGGTGGTGGATCAGGTCTTTTGGAAAAACTCCCAGGCCGCGTATCGGTGGACGCGCGAGCCGTAGGCAGCTCTTCCCAGAGCCGCATCCGCCAGCGGGACTAGGAAGTCCCGCCTACGCATTGACGCCGTGCGGAATTCTCTGAAACGCTCCGCGCCTCCCCCATGCTTGGCCTTCTCAAACCGGCGCCGGCGATTGATCGCCTCCCCGCCGACCGTGTCGATCGCGACTACCGGCGGCTGCGCCGGAAAGTGTTCGCCGGGATCTTCATCGGCTACGCGGGCTACTATCTGGTGCGCAACAATCTCGCCCTCGCGATCCCGGACATCCTCAAAGAGCATCCGCATTTCACCAAGACGCAGCTCGGCACGGCGCTTACGGGCCTCTCGATCGCGTATGGCGCATCGAAGTTTCTCATGGGCACCGTCTCGGATAGGAGCAATCCGCGCTGGTTCCTGCCGCTGGGGCTGCTGCTTTCGTGCGTCATCATGGCCGTGAGCGGTTCGGTGAAGGCGCTCTACACTTCGCTCTTCGCGGTGATCGCACTACAGACGCTCAATGGCTGGGTGCAAGGCATGGGCTGGCCGCCGTGCGGGAAGACGATGGTGCATTGGTTCAGCACCAATGAGCGCGGGCGCATCGTCTCGTTCTGGAATTGCGCGCACAATGTCGGTGGCGCGCTGGTGGCGAATCTCGCGCTGCTCGGCGTGACGCTCTTCCACGATTGGGGCGCGAAGTTTTACTTCAATGCGATGGTCGCCGCCGCCATCGCCATCGTCGCCTGGCTGCTGATGCGCGATACGCCGCAGTCGTGCGGTCTCCCACCGATCGAGGAGCATCGCAACGACTTTCCGCCCCACTACTCCGCGGATCACGAGCGCACTTTCACCTTCCGGGAAATCCTCCTCGGGCACGTACTGAACAACAAATTCCTGTGGGCCATCGCCGTCGCGAATGCCTTCGCCTATTTCGTCCGCTACGGCGTGGTGAACTGGATCCCGACTTATCTAGAAACGGCGAAGGGTTTTTCCTTCAAGCAATCGAGCGTGGCGTGGTCGCTCTACGAATACGCGGCCATCCCCGGCACCATCGCGTGCGGCTGGATGTCGGACCGAGTCTTCAAAGGCAAACGCGCGCCGGCGACTATGCTCTTCATGGCGCTCACGCTCGTGGCGGTGCTCGTCTATTGGGGAAATCTGCGCGGGCCGCTGTGGATCGATTACGCGGCGCTCATCGCGATCGGGTTTTTGATTTACGGGCCGATCATGATGATCGGTCTGCACGCGCTGGATCTCGTGCCGAAGAAGGCGGCGGGCACGGCCGCGGGATTTACCGGGTTCTTCGGCTACGTCTTTGGCTCGGCCATCGCGGGCACGGGCGTCGGCTGGATCGCCGATCACTTCGACTGGAATGGCGTCTTCATCACGATGGTCGCGTGCTGCATTCTGACGATCGTCTTCAGCGCCCTGACGCTCAGCCATCGCGCGGAGAGCGCGGAGCGCCAGACGCACGACTCATGAAAGCAATCCTTCGTCTCCTCTTCCCGCTCGGCATATCCATGCTCACACACGCCGCGCCGCCCATCGTCATCGCCCATCGTGGAGCGAGCGGATATCTGCCGGAACACACGCTGCCGGCCAAAGCGCTTGCGCACGCGATGGGCGCGGATTTCCTCGAACAGGATGTCGTGCTCACCAAAGACGACGTGCCCGTGGTGCTGCACGACGTTCATCTCGATACCGTGACCGACGTGGCGACGCGTTTCCCGGATCGCAAGCGGGTGGATGGCCGCTACTACGCGCTCGATTTCACGCTCGCGGAAATCAAGCAACTGCGCGCCACCGAGCGCTTCAGCGCGAAGACCGGGAAGGCGGCATTCCCGAGGCGATTCCCGACCGGGCAATCATCGTTCACCATCCCGACGCTGGAGGAGGAGCTGCAGTTCATCGCGGGGTTGAATCAATCGACCGGACGAGCGGTCGGCATCTACCCCGAGATCAAGCAGCCCGCATGGCACCGGAAAGAAGGCCACGACATCAGCCGCATCGTCCTGCCCATCCTCCAGCGCTATGGCTATCGGACGAAGGACGACGCGTGCTATTTGCAATGCTTTGAATTTGAGGAAGTGAAACGCCTGCGCGGTGAACTCGGCTGGCAGGGCCGGCTCGTCCAGCTCCTCGGCGGAAAGAAGGGCGACGACGGAACGATCTTCGAGATTCTCCGCAGCCCGGAGGGGCTCGCGGAGCTGTCGAAATTCGCCGACGGCATCGGGCCCTCGATCACGAGCGTCATCGCAGGCGACACCCCGGCGGAGCGTCAGGTCACCGCCCTCGTGAAGCGGGCGCACGCCGCGGGCCTGCTCGTGCATCCCTACACGGTGCGGCTCGATGAGTTGCCGGCGTCGGTTGCGTCTGCGGAGGAGCTGCACCGCGTGCTCTTCGAGGAGGCGAAGATCGATGGCGTTTTCACGGATTTCCCGGATGTGACGGCGAAGTTCATTCAGAAATAGTCCGAAGCGACAAACGAGGACGCGCTGCCGCGCGTCCCTTCATCACACCTTCGGCTGCTGCTGCGTGAGGCAGTGAAAGGCGCCGAGGCCCCAGATGAGTTCGCGGCAGTCGATCGACACGACCTTGCGCGTCGGAAAGGCTTTCGTGAGCACGGCCACGGCCCATTTGTCATGCGCATCGCAGTAGGTCGGCAGGAGCACGACTTTGTTTGCGATGTAAAAGTTTGCGTAACTCGCGGGCAGGCGCTGCCCGTCGCGCACGATCTTCCGCGGCATCGGCATCGCGAGCACCATCAGTTCGGCGCCATCGGCCGTGGTCATCTTCTCGAGCAGCGCGCGATTGTCCCGGAGCGGTGCGTAATTCGCGTCCTCCTCGTCTTCCTCCACCACGGTCACGACGGTCCCCTCGTCGATGAAGCGTGTGAGATCGTCGATGTGCCCGTCGGTGTCGTCGCCCTCGATGCCGTCGCCGAGCCAGAGGATTTTTTTCACCCCGAGGTAGTCCATGAGGCGCTGTTCGATCTCGGCCCGCGTGAGGTCGGGGTTGCGGTTGGGATTGAGCAGGCAGGACTTCGTCGTGAGCAGCGTGCCGGCGCCATTCACGTCGATGGAGCCGCCTTCCAGCACCATTCCCGGCGTGTGGATCGGCACGCCGAGCGAGTCGGCGATCCGCGTCGGCACGTCGTCGTCGTCGTCGAAGGGCGGGTACTTCCAGCCCCAGGCATTGTAATCCCAGTCGATTACCGCGAGCTGCGGATTGGCGTCGCGCGTGACGAAGATCGGGCCGTGATCGCGGCACCACGGTTCATTGATCGGGATGCGATGAAAGGTGACGTGACTGTGCCGGGTGTTGTGCTTGAGGAAGGCGTTCCGCACCGAGGCCTCGTGGGCGACGTCGCAGACATTGATATGCACGGGCTCCGAGTCGTGCAGCGCATCGACCATCTTTGCGAGTGCCGGCTGCACGCGCTGATAGGAGTCGGGGAAGCTGATGCCGTCCGGCCGCGGCCACGAGAGCCATGTCGCGGCGTGTGGCTCCCACTCCGCAGGCATGCGGTAGCCGAGCGCCGCAGGCGTGGGAGCCGGAGCCTGATCGGAGTGATGTTTGGCGGGGGCGTCCATGGGAGTCAGTCGATGAATCTGCGCTGCAAATCTCCGTAGGAATCAATACGCCGGTCGCGAAAGAAAGGCCAGTGCGTGCGCTGCTGATCGAGCGCGTCGAGATCGACTTCGACGACGAGCACCTCCTCGTCACTTGCGGAGGCTTTGGCCATGATCTGGCCGGATGGATCGGCGACGAAACTTTGTCCCCAGAATTCGATGCCCGCACCGCCGTCGGGTGCTTCGTGTCCGGTGCGATTGGGCACGGCGACGTAGCAGCCGTTGGCGATGGCGTGGGAGCGCTGGATGGTCTCCCAAGAGTCGTGCTGGCGTTTGCCGTACTCGCCTTTCTCCGCCGGATGCCAGCCGATCGCTGTGGGGTAAAAGAGGATCTCCGCGCCGGCGAGCGCCGTCAGTCGCGCGGCCTCGGGGTACCACTGATCCCAGCACACACAGACGCCGATCTTCGCAAACTTCGTCTGCCACGCGCGGTAGCCGAGGTCGCCGGGGGTGAAGTAGAATTTTTCGAGAAAGAGCGGGTCGTCCGGGATGTGCATCTTGCGATACTTCCCGAGATACGAGCCGTCGGCGTCGAGGATCGCGGCGGTGTTGTGGTAGAGGCCCGCGCCGCGTTTTTCAAAGAGCGAGGCGACGACGACCACCCCGCGATCCTTTGCGAAGGCCGCGCACGCCGCCGTGCTCGGGCCGGGGATTACCTCCGCGAGTTGGAAGTATTTGTGATCCTCGATCTGGCAAAAGTATTCCGACGTGAAGAGCTCCTGAAGGCAGATGATCTGGGCGCCGCGATCCGCCGCTTCACCCGCCCGCGCCAGCGCCTTGGCGAGGTTTTCGTGCGGGTCGGCGGTGCAGCGCATCTGCACGAGGCCGAGTTTGATCTTGCGGGCAGGCGACACCATGGGACGGAAGAGGGAGCGGATCGCGAGGGACGAAGCGCCGAGGCGGGGAGAAAGGATGCGCCGGCCAAGTTACTTCACGGAGTCAGCGGCGACGATCTTCACGCTTTCGAGTGTGATCCGCTTCACGGGTCGGTCTCCAGGCTGGGTCTCGGTGGTGGCGATCTTTTCCAAAACGTCGTCACCTTTGATGAGCTTGCCGAATGCGGTGTACTGCTTGTCGAGGAAGCGCGGGTCGCCGTGGCAGATGAAAAACTGGCTCCCGGCGGAGTTCGGATCCTGTGACCGCGCCATCGAGAGCACACCGCGGGTATGGGCCTTGTCGTTGAACTCTGCGTCCACCTTGTAGCCCGGCCCGCCGGTTCCCCATTGCGCCTGCTTGCCGTCGTCTTTCGTGAGCGGATCGCCGCCCTGGATCATGAAATCTTTGATCACGCGATGAAACGCCGTGCCGTCATAGAAGCCCTCCTTGGCGAGCTTCTTGAAATTGGCCACGTGCTTCGGCGCCACGTCCGGCCAGAACTCGAGCACCATCTCGCCTGCGCTCGTCTTGAGCACGGCGACTTCCTTCGCGTCCTCGGCGCGAGCTGGCATGACGATGGCGAGCGAAGCAGTGATCGTGGCGGCGATGAATAGTAGGGGAATTCTCATGCGGCGAGGATTGGCACGCGACCCGCGGAGCGTCACGTGAAACTTTTGTTTTTACCGCGCGCGGCCGCATGCCACGCCGACGGATGTCAAGCGCGGGAACGTATCGATCGTGCGTCGTCAGCCTCGCCTCTGCTCACCCGCGACCGCTATTGACCGGCCCGTACATCGATCGGCGTCGTCGCAATCGTGGCCGGCACGCCGCGCAGATGCAGGTCGAAGAATTGTTCGATCCGATGATCGAGCTCCGCGTTGCGGAAGCCGTGGCCGCCACCCGTCATCTCCATGAGCAGATGCGGCACGCCGGCTTTCTTGAGCGCGGCGTCGAGTTCCTGTGCCTGGGCAAAGGGGACGAGCGGATCCTTCGTTCCGTGCGCGGTAAAGATCGGCGGATCATCCGCGGTGATGTGCGTGACCGGTGACGCCGCCTTCGCGTCGCTGGCCTTCTCCTTCAGCGAACCGCCGAAGAGCGCGCCGATCGCGCCGCGCGTTTCGCCGTGCGCATCGGGCGGCAGCATGGTCATGAAGTCTTCCGGTCCGTAAAAATTTACCACACATGCGACGCGGCTGCTCTCGCCGGTATGCGATCCGAGGTCGCCTTCGAGTTCCCGCACGCCGCCGCTGGTGCCGAGCAGCGACACGAGATGGCCACCCGCCGACGCGCCCCACACGCCGATGCGCTCCGGGTCGAGGTTGTGCTCCTTCACATTCGCGCGGATCCAGCGGATCGCGGCTTTGCAATCGTGCACCTGCGCTGGCCACTGCGCCTCGCCGCTCAGCCGATAGCCGACCGACACCCCGGCGTAGCGCCCGCTCTCGACGAAGGGCTTGA
>JBGSYE010000365.1:0-8070 GCA_041751075.1 Chthoniobacteraceae bacterium | reverse complement strand
GAGGAGGAGGGTGATGCGTTTCATGGGGCGGGAGGTTGGGTGGAGAGATTAGCCGGAAATCCCGGCGCAGGTGGATTGTTCTTTCGATTTTGCTTCGCGGGCCTTCCCAAGCCGAGCGGGTTGGCCGGGTCCATCTTTTTGAGCATCGCCGCATCCGGTCCTCCGCCAAACTGTTTCCAGTAGAGCTCCTTCAAAGGGTTAATCGTCGGGGCGGCGATGTCTTCGTTCACGAGGTGCGGCTGCACTTCATTCCACCACAGGTCGTAGGCGGCGCGGAGCGTGGCGACCACCGCGGGGTGATCGGCGATGACGTTCCTAGTTTCGCCGGGATCCGCCTTGAGGTCGTAAAGTTCCGTGTTGCCAACCAGCGTGAAGCGCGAATTCTGGATCGCGCCCTTCGCGTATTTTGCATCCTCGGCCTTCCCTTTTTCCCAGCGGCCGACGTGATGCACCAGCGTGCGATCGGCACATTCCGCTTTCGGGTTTTTGAGCAGCGCCAGCAGGCTCCGGCCTTCGACTTGTTTCTTCACGTCGTCGGACAATTTTGCGCCGGTGATTTCCGCGAGAGTGGGAAAGACGTCGAGGTGGGCGCTGAGCGCGTCGCACTCTGCACCGGCCGGGATGCCGCCCGCGGGCCAGCGGACGAAACACGGCACACGCGTGCCGCCCTGATAGACCGTGCCCTTGCCGCCCTTCATGCCGGCGTTGAAAATCTTCACGCCAGCGGTGCCGCCATTGTCGGATCCAAGATAGATGACCAGCGTGTTGTCCGCGATGCCCCACTCATCGAGCTTCTTCAGCAGCGCGCCAAAGTTCGTGTCGATGTTTTCGATCATGCCGAAAAACTTCGCGGTGTCCTCGTTCACTCCGGGTTTGCCCAGATACTGCTGATAGTATTGCTCCGGCAACACGTGCGGGCCGTGCGCGGCGTTGAGCGCGATATAGGCCAGGAAGGGCTGCTTCGCCTCGCGCTTCTGCCCCATCCACTTGATCGCCTCGTTGAAAAACAAGTCGGTGCAGTAGCCGGTGGCCTTCTCCCATTTCCCGTTGTGCCAGAGCGCGGGGTTGATGTTCGTATTGCCGGGCGCGTCGCCGCAGGAGCCGGGATAGGTCTGCCCAATGCCGCCGCCGCCGTGGATATAGACTTCATCGAAGCCGCGGTTCTCCGGGCGATAAGCTTCCTCATCACCGAGATGCCACTTTCCGAAGATGCCGGAAGTGTAGCCGACCGTCTTTAGTAACTGTGGCAATGCGTAAGTCTCCAGGCTCATCCGCTCGCGCTCGAGGATGGTGTGCGTCACGCCGTTCTTGAACTTATGTCGTCCGCTCAACAGCGCGGCGCGAGTCGGCGCGCACGTCGGGCTCAGATGAAACTGCGTGAAGAGCAAGCTCTGCTTCTTGAAGCCATCCACGGCGGGCGTGCGCATGATGGGATTGCCAAGACATGCGTAGTCGCCGTAGCCGACGTCGTCGGGCATCACGAGGATGATATTGGGCTTGGTGTTGTGAGCAGCGGATAGGCAAGCGAGTGGCGCAAGCAATAGGGCGGCAATGAGGGGGAGTGCGGTTTTCATGGTGCGTTGGTTTGAAAAGTTTTCGGTGTCCGGCTGGAGGATCGGCCACGAATCGAAGGGTGTGTGTCTTACCTGCGGGCAGCGGGATGTTGAAGGTCTGCTGCCAACGCTGCGTAGAAGAGTCATGGTCCGTCTGCCAGAAGTCGTAACCGACCGCTCTCCACAAAGCGCACCGGCTGCAGAAAGGTGTCCTTCGTTTCCAAATATCCGACGCACCTAAACCTGCGGCCAGCCACCACCACCGCGCATTCCCAGTCCACGGCGGGCAAGTCCGCCAATGCCGTGCGCCCAGGCTGCACCGCTTCCTTCACTGCCATCGGCGCCGGCCATTCGCCAGCGCGAAGAGCCCGCATGGCCTTGGTGTCAAAGGCCAGGCCCCAAATTCCCGATTGGAAACACAAGGTTTCCGTCGCTGGTGGCAATGTGCTGTGACGGATGATCGGAGGCCCGTCGGCCCACCACAGCATCGTGTAGTCCGCCGGCTGAGGAGCCTGGCCGCTGGCGATGCCTGCCAGCGCGCACGCGAGCATCGCGATGATGGTGAGGCTTTGTTTCACGAAGAATGGCTTCCGCGTTTTATGGCGGTGCTACTTCGCGGACGGACGGACGAACTCCTCGCGGGTCAGCTTGCCATCGCCGTTCTTGTCGAAGGTCTTGAAGCGTTCTTCGAGGGTCTCCCGGCCCTTCAGTCCGGCCTTGTATTCCTCGAGCGTGAGCGCGTCGTCCTGGTTTGTGTCCCAGCGGGTGAATGCTTTGACGCGGACTTCGGATGTTACCGCAGCACCCTTGGCAGCGGCCTTCTTCGGAGCAGGTTTTGCATCGTCGGGTTGTGTGCTCACACACTCGGGATTCGGTTTCTCGGGCAGCGTGGCTTTCCAGTCGAGCGCGAGCTTGCTCAAGCGGGCGACGATGTCGGGGTGGGCCGCCGCCACGTCCGCCGTTTCAGCGCGATCGTCGGTGAGATGATGCAACTCGAAGCGCTTCGCATCGTCGGTCATGACGAGTTTCCAATCGCCGTCACGCACGGCGAGCCGCGGCCAGTAGTCGGGTTCCTTTTTCGTGCCCATCCACTCCCAGTAGATGGGGCGCGTGCGCGGTGTCGCCTTGCCTTGGAAGGCGGCGAGCAGGTTTTCGCCGTCGCTGCGATAGTCGGCTGGCAGGGTAACTCCGGCGGCGGCACACAGGGTGGGCAGGAGATCGACGGCGGTGAAAACGGTCGTGTTATTCTTCGCGCCAGCCGGAGTGCGGCCAGGCCAGCGCACGATGAAGGGCACGCGCACGCCGCCTTCAAATAAACTGCGCTTGCGCCCGCGCAGTCCGCCCGTGTCGCCGATGCTGTAATAGGTGTCGTAGCCAGTCACGTTCGCATCGGGATCGCTCTTCTTCAGTCCCGCCTTGGCCGCCGTATGTTCCGGGCCGTTGTCGCTGGAGAACATCACGATCGTGTTGTCCGCCAAACCTTCCGCCTTCAACGCATCCAGGATCGTGCCGACGGCATTGTCCCCATCGGTGATGACGGCGGAATAGACCTGCTTCTGCTCATCGAGATGCTTCCACTTCGCCATCGACTCAGCGGTCGGGACGTGCGGCGTATGGCTCTCATGCAGCCACACGTTGATGAAAAACGGCTTTCCCTTGCTCGCCTTGATGAACGCGACGCTGTTCGCCGCCGTGGCGTGCAAATCAGCCGAAGGCCACTCTGCACCACCATTGAAGACGGCCGCCTCGTCGTAGCCATACGCCTCGGGTTTCGGAGCGCCGTGCGTGTCACGATTGGTCAGGTGCCACTTGCCAAAGTGCCCGGTGCGATAGCCTGCTTCCTTGAGAAAACGCGGTAGCATCGGTGCTTTCGCGTCGAGCCAGTCGGGCATGTTTCGCGCTTGATTCTGCTCGGGTGCCGCAAAGTGCTGATGCACGGAAAACCGCGCCGGATAGTTACCCGTCATCACCGCCGTGCGACTCGGCGAGCACACGGGATTGAGCACATTGAACTGCTGAAAATCCGTGCCCTCGCTGGCGAGCTTGTCGAGATTCGGCGTCTTGAGCCAAGGATGCCCGTGACACGAGAGGTCACCCCAGCCCCAGTCGTCGGCGAAGATGAAGATGATGTTCGGTTTCGCTGGCTCGGCGGCACGTAGCCCGGCGAGTGATGCCAGTCCGATGGCGGCGAGGGAAAGGAGTGTTTGTTTCATGGGAGTGCTCATTGCTTGGCCTTGCGCTTGTTCTTCGGTTTGCTCTTTGGATCACCTTCACCATTGCCGCCTTCGGCTTTCTGGCCTTTGACCAGCCCGGCCTTTTTTTTCCACGGGATCGTGCGGCTGAAGAGCGTGGGATAGTTTTCGTAATCGTGACCGGGCGCGAGGTTGGGAGCGATGGCGGCGAGTTCGGTGTCGTAGTGCGCGCGCATCGCGGTGAGCGTCGCTGCGTGAGTGGGATCGGCGACGGAGTTGGTCATCTCATGGCGGTCGTTGCCGAGGTGGAAGAGTTCCTCCGTCGCTTTCATGCCTCCGCCGTAATACCAGTAGATGTATTTCCACTCAGGTGTGGCGATGGCCATGGACTGCGCGGAGCTGGTGCCCCAGAAATTAAAGAGCGGGAGAAAGTCTCGCACCTTGCCCGCAGGATTCGCGAGCAGCGGCAGGAGGCTTTTGCCATCGATCCCCGCAGGCGTGGCTTCGCCGGCGAGCGCGAAGATGGTCGCGGCCATGTCAATGTTGCCGGTCACGGCTTCACACGTCTTGCCGTTCATCTCCGCGGGCATGCGCGGGTCGTAGATGATGAGTGGCGATTTCGAACCCTCCTCATACGGAAGCACTTTGTCGCCGAAGCCGTGTGAGCCGGAGTTGTAACCATTGTCGGACGTGAAAATGATGACCGTGTTTTTGTCGAAGCCTCCGCGCTCCAGTCCCTCGCGGATCATGCCGACCGCCGCATCGACGCCGGTGATGAGCGCATAGTAGTTCGCCGCGGAGTGGTCGTAGTCGTTCACCCACTCGCGGTAGCCGGTCGCCGCGCGGCTGGTTTTGGATTGCGGCGAAAGATGCTTCGCATTCTCGACGCCGTAGTTCGGCGGACGCGTGAATTTCTTCCCCTCGTAGAGCTTCAGGTCGATCGGATCGGGCGAGAACGGCAGGTGCGGCGCCTTGAAGCTCACGCTCATGCAAAACGGTTTGCCGCTCTGCTTCGCCGACTTCAGAAAATCGAGCGCCCACGCACCGTAGGCCCGCGAGCACTGCGGATACTGCGCGGCGTATTTCGCGATGCCGGGATTCTTCGCCGTCTCGTAAAATGTCTGTCCCGGCCCGCCGGCCCACTCGTCGAACAGCGGCGCAAACGCCTCGAACTTCCCGCCTTCGAGGACGAACCCGATTTTCCCCGCGAAGCCCGTGAAGTAGCCGGCCTTCCGCAGCAGGACGGGATACGACTGCTCCATGAAACGCCGCTCCAGATCGCCGTGCTCGAAGTTGCACCCGTGCCGATACTCGTAGAGGCCCGTCAGCACGGAGCACCGGCTCGCCATGCAGATGGCGGTGGTGTTGTAGTGATTCGCGAAACGCACGCCATCGCGCGCGAGCTTGTCGAGGTGCGGCGTGATGATCTCCTCGTTCCCGTAGCAACCGACCGCGCGCACCGTCTGGTCGTCGCTAAAAAGGAAAACGATGTTCGGCTTGGCGCTGTCAGCAG
This sequence comes from Chthoniobacteraceae bacterium, assembly GCA_041751075.1. Taxonomy (GTDB): domain Bacteria; phylum Verrucomicrobiota; class Verrucomicrobiia; order Chthoniobacterales; family Chthoniobacteraceae; genus JANNXQ01. Next base: position 2,812 of record JBGSYE010000365.1, on the reverse strand, counting down.
CATGGGCCTCACGCAGCGACGCGGAGAGGCAGAGAGCAAGGCAGAGGAACAAGCGAGTGGTTGGCTTCATGGTGTATTCGAGTGGTTACTCCAAGGTTTGCAGATACTCGGCGAGGTCGCGCAGCATTGGGTCGGTGAGGCCCATGTCGGCGGCGGAGGGCATCCAGGAAATTTTCAGCTCCTCGACCTTGTGCCTGCCTTGGCGGAAAAGGATTTTCTTGGTCACACCGCCGAACATTTTCAGGTTCAGCGAGCCGGCGTGAAAGCTGTAGTTGGAGATGAAGCCTTCGGCGACGTTCTGGCCGTTGGGTGAGGTGATGCGAGCGGGTTTGTCGAAGCCGTGGGCGAGGCCGTCATTGGGGAGGACGATTTCCTTGAGGATCTGCTCGATGGTCCGGGCCTTGCCCCAGCCGTCGAGATTCGGTCCGAAAGCGACTCCCTGACCGCCAAGGCGATGGCACATGACGCAGAGCATGGCCGCCGTTTTTCCGCGATTCACGTCGCCCGGAAGTTTGGCGATAGTGGCGATGTCGGAGACTTGGGACTTTGGTGCGATGGTCTTCGGCACGAGTGAGGTGAAGTTAAGCGGCGTGCCTTCCAGCACGGTGAGATCACGCTGAATGATTTCGTTGAGCGTGGTCTGATAATCGGCGCCGCTGAAGGCCGATTCCTTGAGCAAGCTGGTGAGCGTGCCCAGATTTGCCTCCCGTTCCTGATCGGTGCGGAAGGTGGCGAAGGCCATGAGGTAATGACGGAAGGTGGCGATGTCCGGCTTGCTGGTCTTGAGGTAGTTGAGCAGGTCGGCGCAGGCGGCCGGGGTGTGGAGTCTCCAGGCTAGGTTGAGCGCGGACGCCGGCCAATCGGCGGGCGGTTTGGCGCTGAAGGCAGGTCGCACGAGCTGGTCGTAGAAGGGCACTTCCTTGCCGCTCGCCGCAGCGCCGAGAGCTTCGACATACCAACGGTCTTTGCCGTCGTAGCCGGGGATCAGTTGCGCCGCGATGTCCTTCATCTGATCGAACGGCACGTCGAACAGGGCCAGCGCGACCTCTCTCCGAAGCGCAGGAGAGGCATCGTTCGCAGCGACCTTTGCCACGTTGATCAAACCAGCGGGATCAGCGTCGCGCAGGGCGCGGAAGGCGGCGATGCGCTGGGCTTCATCGCCGGTGGTCAGCAGCTTCGTCACCCAGGCGCGGCCCGTCGGCATGGCGTGGGCGAGCGGCCAGATGGCGCGAGCTCGGATGAATGGATTGGTCTCTTGCTCGAAGAAAGCGACGAGCGCGGGCGAAGCGGCGTCGCCTTGTGATATCAAGAGCTGCGCGGCGTGCGAGCGCACGTTGACGACGGGGCTGCGCAGCGTGGCGATGAGACCTTCGGTGGAACTGAAGTCGATTTTCGCGGGTGCTGGCAGCTTCGCGCCGCGACGGGAGATGCGGTAGATCGTGCCGGACACCTGCTCGGTGCGGCGGCTGGTGTCGTTGTAAAAGTCCGCCAGCAACAGGCTGCCATCGGGGAGCAGGGCGAGATCGGAGGGCAGGAAGAAGTGCTGCTGCTGATCCGGCTTGAGCGATAGGAAAGGGCTGATTTTTCCGATCTCGATCCCTGCGCCACGCGGCTGCGGATGGGACGCCATGACCTGCTTCAAGACCATGTCGCAGACGAGGTAGTGGCCGCGCAATTGCTCACCGAGTTCGTCTCCTTCGAGGAAGACATTGCCCGTGGGCGAGCCGATGCCATAGACGTTTCCGGGCGGGGTGGTGCCGGGATAGTTCTCACGCCAGTGCGAGGCCGAAGAACGAAGTCTGCTCCCTTTTCCGAAGCCGGGCTCTTCCCAACTCTTGGCGATCTCTTCCCATGATTTGGAGCCGTCCCTCATGTCGGCATAGCCCATGTTGGCGTGCTCCATGAGCCACGTGACGCGGCAATGGGCGGGATCGTCGTTGTCGCTCTGAAACACATCGCCCAAGGAGTTCACGAACATGTCGTGCGTGTTGCGCATGTTTTCTCCGATGACTCGGAGGCCAGTGCCGTCCGGTTGAATGCGGAATGACATGCCGCCCACGTGAATATGGCCATCGGAACTGGTCTTGCCCATCAACTCGGGCGAGCCGTAATAGCAGCCGGAGAAGAACTGGCGACCGTCGCGGGTCTTCACATCCAGCCCCTTGTTTCCGTGGCTGAAATACCACGAGCCATCCGGCCCACCGATCACCGCGTGAAGACCATGATCATGCGTGCCACCGTTGAAGCCGGTGAGGAAGACCTCGCGCTTGTCCGTGTCGGGATCGAAGACGGCATTCCGGTTCACGTCCGTATAGACGATGATGGAAGGCGAGGCGGAGAGGACGATCTGGTTGCCGAAAACCGCGAGGCCCATCGGCGCGGCACGCAGCCCCTTCTCCGTGACGAAGACGTGGGAGCTGTCCGCCTTGCCATCGCCGTCCTTGTCTTCGAGCACGATGATCGACTGCCCTGCGGCCACGCGGGGCTTTTGACTGTAATCAATGCCCTCCGTGGCCCACACGCGACCTTGCGCATCCACATCCATCGCCACCGGAGTGTAGATCTGCGGCGTGGTGGCCCAGACTTCGATCTGCAAATCCTTCCCTAACGCCGGGTCAAATTGAAAGGCCTCGACCGGCACGCCTTCGCGGGTGGGATTGTTTTCCGCGAAGCTCACGCGATCCGGGCTGACCTTGATCTCAGCGGCAAATGACGCGCTGAGGATCGCGAGATGAAGCGACAGGCAGGCAATGGTGGAGGTGGAGAGATTGTTCATAAACGATAGGAAGGTTAGCTAACGTGGATCAGGGCA
>JBGSYE010000364.1:0-3372 GCA_041751075.1 Chthoniobacteraceae bacterium | reverse complement strand
GCAAGCAGGCGAAGGCGCGAATCGACGGGCTGGTGGCGAAGTGCCAGAAATCCAATTTGCTGCGGACGCGGTCTGGCCCTGGCACGACGCCGGAAATGTGGGTGTGAGAAAAGAGTTCGATCTCCCAGCGACGCGGCCTTACGCGGCGTAAGCGGCGGCGGCCTAAGCGTGCGGCGCGTCGCGCTGGCCGACGTAGAGCGAGTGTGCCGACAGGCCGCTCGCTGCCGTGCCCGTGGGGAAGCGACTGGCCTGTCGCCACAGTCGCTCTACCTCGCGCCGTGCTCTCCCCGTGGCTCTTCCTGAGCGAAGCAGGCCGGCAATTCATCCGACGGAGTCGGAGCGAAGCGGCGGCAGAAACAATTGCAGGCGCGAAGAGTCGGGCCGACGCCGTGGAAAATCCTTCGCTCCCGCGAAACCGTGGTTCACAACCGCGCGGAAATAGTACAGATTCCGCGTTCCAAATGGGAAAACCAACGGGCTTCATCGAATATCTCCGCGAAATACCGGCCGACCGGGCGCCACTCGAACGCACCCGCGACTGGGCGGAGTTTCACTTTCACATGCCGGAGGACAAGCTCCGCAATCAGGGCGCACGCTGCATGGATTGCGGAGTCCCTTTCTGCCACACCGGCACGCTGATCGGCGGGATGGCCAGCGGCTGTCCGATCAATAATCTGATCCCCGAATGGAACGACCTCGTCTATCGGGGCCTGTGGAAAGAAGCGCTCGAGCGGCTGCACAAGACGAACAATTTCCCCGAGTTCACCGGCCGCGTCTGCCCGGCGCCATGCGAAGGCTCGTGCGTGCTCGGCATCAATGCGCCGCCCGTCACCATCAAGAACATCGAAGTCGCCATCATCGACAAGGGGTGGGACTCGGGCTGGGTCACGCCCGTGATCCCGGAAAAGCGGACGGGTAAGAACATCGCGGTGATCGGCTCGGGACCGGCCGGCCTTTGCGCCGCTGCGCAGCTCAATCGCGCGGGACACAGCGTCACCGTGTTTGAGCGGGCGGATCGTCCGGGAGGGTTGCTCATGTACGGGATCCCGAACATGAAACTCGACAAGGAAGAGGTCGTCCTTCGCCGCTTGAAGGTGATGGAGGAGGAAGGCGTGAAATTCACCTGCAACACCGAGGTGGGCAAAGACTTGCCCGCGGAGAAGCTGATCGAGGATTACGACGCGGTGATCCTCGCCACCGGAGCGACGAAGCCGCGCGACCTGCCCATCCCAGGCCGTGAGTTGAAAGGCATTCAATTTGCGATGGATTTTCTCACGGCGAACACGCGTGCCATTCTCGATCGGCACAAGAACGGCAATTTCGTCACGGCTGACGGTCGGGATGTCGTCGTCATCGGCGGCGGCGACACGGGCACGGACTGCGTCGGTACGGCGATGCGGCACGGCTGCCGGAGTCTCGTCCAGGTGGAGATCCTGCCGCAGCCGCCCGAGGATCGCGCCAAGGATAATCCGTGGCCGGAATGGCCGAAGGTGTACAAGATGGACTACGGCCAGGAGGAAGCGGCCGCGAAGTTCGGTGCCGACCCGCGTGTCTATACGACCACGGCCACGAAGTTCGAGGCCGACGAAGCCGGCCATGTGAAAGCCGTCCACACCGTCCAGGTCGCGTGGGAGCGGAGCGAAAAGGGTCAGTTCATCCCGAGGAACGTCCCCGGCACGGAGAAGGTGCTGCCCGCGCAACTCGTCCTGCTCGCCATGGGTTTCCTCGGACCGGAACAACCACTCCTCGACGCTCTCGGCGTGGAGCGCGACGCCCGGAGCAACGTGAAGGCCGAATTCGAGCAATACCGCACGAGCATCGACAAAGTCTTCGCCGCCGGCGACTGCCGCCGCGGACAGAGTCTCATCGTGTGGGCCTTCAATGAAGGCCGCGGCGCCGCGCGCGAGTGCGATCGCTGGCTCATGGGCCACACGGACCTGCCGTGACGCGCGAAAGCGGTTCTACGTAACCCGGAATCCGGCCCGTGGGATTTGGCCGCGAGAGAACGCAGAAACATCGGTTTGACGGCCAGGAAGACCGGCCCGTTGCCGCCCATTGGGCGAGGCCGCTACTTCTTCGATCTTCCGGTCTCTGCGTTCCTCGCGTTCTTTTGCGGCGAAATTTCCGGTTCAATGTTTGCGAAGGACCACCAGCCAGTCCTCGGCGGGATCGGTCGGTGCAGCGCCCAGATCGACCTTTCCGCCGCCCGTGACGGACTTCACCGAGCCGCTCTGGAGCACGCCGCCGGTGCGTGGATTGAACCAGTTCAGATCGAAGCTGCCCGGCGCACCGCTGAGATCGAGTTCGCTCGTGCCACCGTTGGGCAAATAGACGAGGTAGATCTCGCCCGGTTCTGCGAGGCAGAACTTCGAGTTGTCGTTTTTGGCGTTGCCGATCAGCGCGTTGGCGTTCTGCATCTCCCAAAACGGAATCCGGTTCGCCGGAAAAAACTCCAGGGCGATGCGGCAGAAGTCCCAGGATTTGTCGCGGCTGCGGAAGTCCTCGCAGACGAGATCGTTCTCCGGGAGCGCGTAGCCGAAGTAGTACTCCACGCCCGCGCCACCAGCCATCAGATTGCCCCAGAGGCTTAGCTTGCGGATGTCGTGCAGCGTGTAGGGCTTCGACTTGACGTCGCCGGTGGTGGCGTTCTCGGTCTTCTTGTTTTTTTCCACCGCGAGGCCGTCGGTGCCCCGGTAGCCGGGATCCTGTGGCACGCCGAGGCCGGCGGGGTTTTGCTCGTCATGCGCGACGACCCACGGCCGGCCTGCTCTGCCCGATTCGGCGACCCATTGCAGCGTGCGCTGGTGCGACGCATTCCAGCCGTTTTGCAGCGAGACGCCGGTCAGCAGCGATCGGCCGCCGACGAGCGCGTTGTATTTCAGATCCTGCTGATCGGGGAAGGTGTGGAGCACGATGTGGTGATGGTAGGGATCGGTGTCGTGCAGATACTTCACCATATCGCGCACTTCGTCGGCGGACTGTGTGTTCTCCTCGCCGATGTTCCAGTTCAGCGCGAGCGCGTGGCCGTAGCGCGCGATGAGTTCGCGGCAGTAGAGCTTGCGCTCGGGGCCGAGTTTCCCGCCGTCGAGTGACTCGGGCACGCGGCCCGGCGTGGCCGCATGGCCGCGGCGGTCGTCATCCATTTCATTCTCCTGAAGTTTGAAATGGAGATAGAGCCCGAGCGCGGTGCCGTGATCGAAAACGACACCCCACTGATCGAGCTTCGAGCAATCGTAGTGCAGCTTGTCGTCCCTCTCGACGAAGGGCCACACGTTGTCGCCGTCGCCGCCCGCGTTGTAGGGCAGGAAGGAAAAGGCGTTCGCGCCTTTGCCCGCGAGATAGTTCAGCGCGCCGATCAGACCTTTGCCTTTG
>JBGSYE010000363.1:0-3556 GCA_041751075.1 Chthoniobacteraceae bacterium | reverse complement strand
GACCGGCTCGGTCACGCCCCGGTGCGGGCGCAGGCGGCGGGCGAGCCTCCGGTATCGCCGTGCCGTCTCCTGCCAGACTCCGGGCTTTTTGATCTGTTCGTTTTTCCAGGCGACGCGCAGCAAGGGGTCATCCCACAAGAGAAGGATTGGATTCGGATTTGCGTTCATCTCCGCCGCCCCCAGCACAGCATCGTAGTCGGCCCCGCAGATGGCGTTGAACCGCTCGCTCGCATGAGCGCCGCCATAGGCATGCTCGGCGGCGAAGGCGAGGCCCGCGAGGGCCGAGTCGAATTCGCAATAGGCTCCGTCGTCGCCCCACATCGTGAGGAGCAACTCCCTGACTCCAGTTTCCCGGCAGGCCGCGACGCAGGGTGGCACGTTAGCCTCGGTTTTCTCGCGCTGATACCACGGGCAGAGCCAGGTCCACACTCCTGACGCCATCAATGGCTCCGCGCCGAGCTCCCGATGTTGGCGAATCATTTTCACGTAATGCTCCTTTTCTCCGTGGTAGTAGTCCCAATAAACGAGCTGCGCCGAGCGGGGGATCTGACGCCTCACATCCTCCGGGACACGGCAGCTCGTGTCGTACGCCTGCGTCGGGCTGCCCATGCGAAAATACATGTCCGACCACAGCATTGGCCTCAGCCCGTGACGTGCGCAAATGGCCCCAACGCGGTCCAGGTGTCGGCTGAACAAATCGTAGCCGCGCTGATATCCGTGCAAATCCATGAACCGCCCGCGCCCCAGGTCGTGAGTTTCGTCCATGCCGATGTGAATCCGCCGGCTTCGCCAGGTTTCCGCAAAATGCGCGATCATTTTCTCGATCAGCGCGTATGACTTCTCGTCGTTCACCATCAGCACCGAGCTGGTGTCCCTCACGGCGCTGTAAGCTGGCCAGCGCAACGCCCGCTCGAGGTGGCCGAGCGTCTGGATGCAGCCGATCATCTCGATCCCAAGCCGCGAGGCGTAACGGTCGATCTCCCGCAATTCCTCCGCGGAATAACGGCCCCGCAGATAGCCGAAGTAGTCCTCGCCCGGCAGCTCGTAAGTCTCCTCGGTGTAAAGCATCGCCACGTTATAGCCAAACAGCGCGAGCTGCCGGAGCCAGTTCTTGAAATGCCCGACGGTCATCACGGCATTGCGCGAGCAATCGAGCATGATGCCGAGTGTCGTGAAGGGCGTCTGTTCCCGGCAATTCCCGAGGCCAGCCAGCAGGGCGCCGATGCCACGGCAGGCCCGCGCAGGCGTGTCATGGCGGATGACGGCTTTCCGGCCGGAGCGCGTGACCTCCATGACTCCCTCCGGCGCGCCGGGCTCCAAACTCACCGACAAGTCACCGCCGAAAATCGGGTAATGCTCGCCCAACGTCGTCAGCATTTCGCCCAAGGCACTGGATTCGATATTCAACGTAACCATTTCCTAAACCTCACCTTCTGCAATGGCCGCCGCCGAAATCCAGACATCCGGCTGCTTGACGCCCTCAAATGCGGCGTCCAGCAGCGACACCACGGCTTCCGTCTGCCAGCGGGGAAACGGCGGCTCGCCGGTGACGAAAAACTCGAGCATTGCCTGGATGAATCGCGGGAAAAATGCCGGCTGAATCTCCGGGCAGTGAAACGCCCGGTCCTCCTTGGTCACGGCCGACAGCCGGAACGGCGCCTCGCGGATCACTTGCATTGAACCCGAAAGGCCATCGCCAAACTCGGCGATGACCAGCGCGGCGTGTGGCGTCCCGCAATACTTCACGCGCTGCGCCGCTTTGCCCGTCAGCGCCACCAGCATTTCGGCCTGATGCACGCCATACGACGCAAAGTTGTCACCCCCGCCCGTGGCCACAAACTCGAGGTCGCCGCCAGCCAGCTTCTCGCGAGCCTGATTCAGCTCGGCTGCGAATCGCAGCGCGGACGACGAAAACATCGGCGTCTTCCGCTCGTCGGCCGCGGCGAAGATCCGTCGCGCGGCAGCGAGATCGGGCGCAAACGGCTTGTCGATGCAGGTCGGCTTTCCCGACGCGAGCGCCGGGAGCGCGAGCGCCTCGTGGCGCTCGGGATTGTCGGGCGAAAGGACGACGAGGCAGTCGCTGCGCCCGATCAGTTCCTCGAGCGAACCCGTCAGTTCCACGCCATGCGCCTCGCACCATTCCGCATTGGATCGCCTGCCTGGCGCCTCGGTTTCAGCCCATGCCATCCGCACCTCGAACTCCGACCCCAATCCGCTCTCCCGAATCCATCGCGGATAGTTCTCCGCGTGCCACTCGTCGAGATAGTGATCGATGAATCCAATCGTCTTCATCAGGCGAATCAGGCCGTCGCGATGACCTCGGCAGCCCGCAGGCCATCCTGCGCGGTGCACGAAAGCACCGCTTCCCCGCGGACAGCGTTCAAAAAATGTGCGGTTTGCCCGGCAAATCCATCGCTCACCGGCACGGCGTGTCGCGTCCAATCCCCCTCCCCCCTTCGCAGCACGCGCACCACGTCGGCCGCCATGTAATCAAACAGAATTCGCCCGCCCTGGCCCAGGATCTCGACAAAAGCGACATCGCAGCCGGAAACCCACGACGAGACCAGCACGCCTATCACTTTCGCCTCCGACTCCACCACCAGAACGGCCGAGTCCTCAACCGTGAGCTCCGGAAGATGCGTCGCTTTCGAGGCGTGGGACGCAGTGATTTCGCCAACGAGATATCGGAAGAGGTCAATGGAGTGCGCGGTGGTGTCCGGCAGGCAGCCGCCACCGGAAATCTCGGGGTTGCCAAACCATCTCTGGCCCAGCTCAAAATTTGGCCCGGCAAACGTATTCTGGAGAATGACCAGCGGCCCAATCTGCCCGAGCAGCCCGCGCATGGTCTGGATGGCGGTGATGAAGCGGTGTCGGAACGCGCACATCAGGAGCGCGTCGGAACCCATCGCCCGCTCGGCCATCCGGCGCGAGGCGGCGAGGGTGTGCGCCAAAGGCTTCTCGCAGAGGACATGGATGCCCCTTTCGAGCGCGGCCATCGCAGGTTCTTCATGGAAGGAGGGAGGCGTGCAAATGCTCACGACATCCACGGTTCCCGACGCGAGGAGTTCCTGCGCGCTGGAGAAAATCCGCCCGTGGCCCGCGGCCAGCCGCTCGGCGGCGTCGCGATTCGGATCGGCGTAGGCCGTCACCACTGCGCCGTTCTCTTGGTAGGCTTCCTGGTGGCGCTTTGCCACCGTGCCGCACCCGATCAGTCCCGCTCTTAATGGTGTCATGAATTATTTGTGGTCATGGTGATGATGGATGCCGGGATAGCTCATCGGGCTGGCGAGTGTCTTGAGAATAAAGGGCTTCGCCGAAGATCGCGCCGCTGCGACCCCGGCGCAGGATAGCGGGAAGGATAGGTTGATCGAGGAATGATTATTGAAGGGTGTGCCGCTTGCGCAGGGCCATCGGTGTGAGCCCGGTCTGGCGCTTGCACTGACAGATCAGCGTGCGCACGTCCGCGTAACCGGCTTTCTCGGCCACTTCATTGATGCTCCGGGTCGATTGAACCAAAAGATTGCGGGCCAGCCGGAACCGGCTCGCGATCAACTCC
>JBGSYE010000362.1:0-5007 GCA_041751075.1 Chthoniobacteraceae bacterium | reverse complement strand
TGGCCGAATGCCGTGGAACTCAACCAGCACGTCCTCGCGCATGGCCGCATGTTCAACGAACTCGACGACGAAAACGCGCGCAATGTCTGCGTGATCGGCACCGCGACGCGCGACGCGCTCTTCGGTTCGCCGGAGCAGGTGGGGCGCGAGATCATTCCCGTCGGTGAGTTCATCAATGTGAACAACCAGCGCTTCCGCATCATCGGAATGTTCGAGCACTACGAGAGCGAGCAGGATAAGAAAATCCGCCAGATGGAGGCGGAAAAGCCGCCGGAGCCAAAGACGGGCGGGCCCGAGCGCAGCCGTGGCTATGGCAGCATGAGCGGGAGCAAGCGCGGCAGCAGTTCGATGGGCAGCTTCGTCTTCGACCTCAAGAATCACACCGTCTATATCCCGCTGAATACGATGTGGCTGCGGTTCCGGGCGGCGAGTGGCATTTCGCTGAGCAGCAGCGGTTCCTCGTCGAGCAGTCGCAGCAGCGGGAGTTCGAGCAGTGGTAGTTCGAGCAGCGGCAGTGGCGCGGGCGCGGCCGGCAACCCGGAGTTCGTCCCCGACAACCGGCTCTCGACTCTCTCGATCAAGATCGCCGACATCGACCGGATGGATGAAGCGCTTCAGCAGGCCAAGAATGTCCTGATGCACTCGCACAAGGGCATCGAGGATTTTTCCTTCCGCACTCAGGAAAACTGGTCCGAAGGCATCTCCACGGCGATCAGCAATGCGCGCATGAGCGGAGGCATCATCGCGGCGATCAGCCTGCTCGTCGGCGGCATCGGCATTATGAACATCATGCTCGCGAGCATCACCGAGCGCGTGCGCGAGATCGGCATCCGCAAGGCGATCGGCGCGACCTTTTCGGATGTCTTCACACAGATCCTCGTCGAGAGCGTAGTCATCGCCATCATCGGCGGCCTGGCCGGTCTGCTGACCTCCAATCTTCTGGTGCGCCTCCTCGTCTTCCTGTCCCCGTCCGAGAATACCCCGGTGATCACCGTTGAAACCATGGTCATGGCTTTTGCCTTTAGCGTGGCCGTCGGCATCCTTGCGGGCCTTTTCCCTGCCTTCAAAGCGGCCAAATTGAACCCCATCCAGGCGCTGCGGTATGAATGACTCCAACGCGGAACCCGGAACGCGGAACTCGGAAAGTAGAGCGACCGGCATCCCTTCCGAGTTTCGCGTTCCGAGTTTCGCGTTTTAGATGTTTTTCCTTAACGCCATCCTCGTCGGTCTGCGCGAGATCCTCGCGAACAAGTTCCGCTCGCTGCTCACCATGCTCGGGATCGTGCTCGGAGTCTCGAGCCTCGTGGCGATGGCCGCGATCGTGAAGGGGATGGAGAATGGGATGAAGGAATCCATGATCGCGCTCGGCGGGCTCGACAAGGCGCTCACGCGTGAAGCTCCGGTGCCGGCGTGGCAGAGCCATCTCGCGGATCAGGCGCCGAGCTGCACGCTCAAGGACGTCGAGGCGCTCCGCCGCAGCGCACCGCTCATTCGTCTCGTCTCGCCGGAGATGGAGCTGCGCGGCGCGCTCGTTTCGCTGGGGGATCGGCGGGTGCGGCCCGCGGAACTGGTCGGAGTGTGGCCGGTGGTGCTGGAGATGAACCTGCACGTGGTCGAACACGGTCGATTTTTCAACGACCTCGACGACGAAAATGCGAATGCCGTGTGCGTCATCGGCACCGGCATCCGCGACGCGCTGTTCGGTTCGCCGGAAGAGCTCGGGCGCGAGGTGATCCCACTGGGCCAGCGGGTGCAGATCAATGCGCAGACTTTCACGATCATCGGGATGTTTCAGCACTACGAAAGCGAGAGCGATCGCGCGAAACGCGAGCAGGCCCGTAGCGAGCCGGAGAACGGCAAACCTGCCGCCGTCGCTCGCGGACGGCCCGGCTATCGGAGTGCGAGCAGCGGCTGGGCCTTCGAGCGCAAGAACCTGACCGTGTACATCCCGATGAATACCATGTGGCTGCGCTTTCGGGCGGCGAGCGGCGCAGATTTCATCCCCGATCCGGCGCTCTCGGACATCGATCTGAAAGTGCATGAACTTTCCGAGATTGAGCCTGCGCTCAGCCAGGCGCGCAACGTCCTGCTGACCACGCACAACGGCATCGAGAATTTCAGCTTCTCGACGCAGGAGAACAATCTCGAGAGCATCGACACGGCGATCCGCAATGCCCGCATGAGCGGCGGCATCATCGCGGCGATCAGCCTGCTCGCGGGCGGCATCGGGATCATGAACATCATGCTCGCGAGCATCACCGAGCGGGTCCGTGAGATCGGGATTCGGAAAGCGATCGGCGCGACGTTCTTCGATGTCTTCACGCAAGTGCTCGTCGAGAGTGTCGTGCTCGCGGTGCTCGGTGGGCTGGCCGGACTCGCCGCCTCCGTGGCTCTCGTGCAGTTCATCTCCTACGTCTCCGGTGGCGCGAATATGCCGGTCATCACGCTCGAAAGCCTGATCAGCGCGTTCGCTTTCAGCGCGATCATCGGCATCGTCGCCGGCCTCTTCCCGGCCGTGAAAGCGGCGCGCCTGAATCCCATCCAGGCGCTGCGCTACGGGTGAGGGAAGTGCCAGGTGCCAGGAACCAAATTTCAAGTAAGATTCAAGAGTCAAAGTTCAAGGTTCAAGCGGCACCACGCGACACCGGGATGCTTGCGAGCTTCCGTCTTGAAGCTTGGTCCTTGCTTGGAATTTGGTACTTGGCTCTCGATACTTCCGTCCGTGCTCCTCTGGCGCGAAAAACTCCCCGACACCTGGCTGCCCAAGATCCGCAGGAATCTCGGCGCGGTGCTCGTCGATCACGCGCATCTCGAGCGAAAGGCGGCCACCGCGGCTTTGAATCTCGAAAAGTACGTCGAGCTGCATGAGCGCGTCTCCGAGTTGAATGCCATCGCCATCGAGGAGCTCCAGCACTTCGAGATCGTGCTGCGACTGCTCCGCGAGCGGGGGATTCCCTTTGGCCCGGCGCAGCGCAGTCCGTGGATCAGCACGATGATGGGCGCGGTGCGCAAAGGCCGGCGGGAGCAAGTGATCGACCACCTCGTCGTCTGCGCGCTCATCGAAGGGCGGAGCTGCGAGAAATTTCAACTCCTTGCGGAAGGCGTGCGCGACCTCGATGCGCCGCTCGCCGATTTCTATGCGAGCCTCGTCGAGAGCGAAGGCAATCACTACGCGACTTACCTCATCATGGCCCGCCACATCGACGAGGCAGAGGCGACGCGTCGGCTCGACTACTTTCTCGACCTCGACGCGCAGCTCATCCGCGGACCGAACCCGCTTCCGCTGCTGCACTGAGTTTCGGCGCCAAGGGAAGTGTGACACAGGCCTCCGGCCTGTGCGCAGATTGTAGCGTCGGTCTATGAGCGTCGCCATCTTCCGCTGGCGAAGGGGGTGCGGAGCGGACGTCGCACCGAGCGCAAGGTGCCGGGGCTCCGCGCCGCTTCAGCCCACGGATGCGTGCGCCGGTCATAGACCGCCGCTACAAACCGGCGCATAGGCCGGATGCCGGTCTCACACCGCTTTCCACGCGTAATCAACGCCCTTCTCAAGGGCGTGATACTGCTTCCCGTTGGCATCGAGATGCCGAACCACCGCGCGCCGTGCATTGATTTGGAGGTGGCTGAATCCATTCACCGCCGAGCCGAATGGCATCTCACGCGTCTTGTTCTTGAGTTCCCGCGCCCGCGCACCTCCGCCGCCGGAGAGCACGAAGCTCGTCTTCTGCCCTGCGAGTTCGAGATGCTGCAGGTCGTGATCGTGTCCGCAGAGGTAGAAATGCACGCCGGCCGTCTGGAGCATCGGCGCGAGTTTCTCGACGAGCTCCCTGCTGTCGCCATGCACGCCATTCGAGTACACCGGATGATGTCCGACGACGAAAGTGAAAGGCGCGCGCTTCGTGGCGAGTTGCTCGCGCAGCCACACCCACTGCGCCTCTTCCTCCGCAGCAGCGAGGCTGGGTTTCACCTTCTTGTCCGGATCCATTTCGCCCGCCGCAGCCTTGCCGCTCACGCTGCGGAGATTCGTGTCGATGAAGAGAAAGGTGGCCACGTCGCGCAACTCCATACGGTACCATTTCGCCGGCATCTTCCAACGCGTGCCTCCAGTATTCGCATAGGCGAGCTGCTTCTTCTCGCCCTCGACGGTGTCGTGGTAGTCGTGATTGCCGAGCACCGCCGGGCACGGGCAATCGAACACGCTGGCCGGATACATTTCCTCGAAGCCCGACTTCCAACGCTCCTCGCTCAGCCCGCCGCCGAGCTTGCTGTTCTTGTAAAAGTTGTCGCCGAGCAGGAGCAGCCACTCGGGCTTGATCCGTTGCCGCTCGAGATAGGTTTTCATCCCGCCGGCCACCGCCGATTGTGCCGGCCCGCCGCTGCCGAAGTCGCCGATCGTCAGCAAATGCAGATCGCCCTGCTTGGGTGCGGCGAAGAGCGTGCGCGGACGGAGATTGAGCGCCAGCGCGGCGCTGGAGCAGAAGACCGTCTGGAGGAATCGGCGGCGGGGGAGAGTGGGATTCATGGTGGCTTGTTCAATCGACACGCGGCGCGGTCCTTGGATCAAAAAATGGGACGTTTCGCGCTGACGGAAGCATCCGCGCGCGAACTGGCAGACGAACCATCCCTCCCGCACCGCGACATCGCCGCGCACGGAGACGACGCTCGGGCGGCCTTTGTCCTCCTCGGTGCGAGCGTGTGAGAACGAAGCCCGTGGGCCCCGCTCATAGCAGACCCGCAGTTGCGCATCCGGGGAAGCGCCGGGCGTCGCGAAGGTGGTGCTGGCTCATCCTTACAAGACCCGGCTGATTGCCGAGGCGCAGATCAAGACCGACAAGATCGACGCGCGGGCGCTGGCCAAACTGCTCCGCGGCGACCTGATCGTCCAGAGCCATGCGCCCGGCCCGGCCACGCGCGCCCGCAAACATCTGCTCCGGCAGCGGCTCTTCTGGGTGCGCCTGCGCGCAATGCTGCGCAACCGCACCCACGCCATCCTCGATCGGCAGCGCGGGC
>JBGSYE010000361.1:0-8003 GCA_041751075.1 Chthoniobacteraceae bacterium | reverse complement strand
CCCGCGGATTCCCGGGCACGAGCTCGGGGTGGAGGTGCTGGCGATCGGCGAAGGAGTCTTCCACGTCCAGCCGGGAGACCGGTGCGCGGTCGAGCCGTACATGAATTGTCAGCAGTGCTTCGCCTGCAAACGCGGCAACGGGAACTGCTGCGAGAATCTCAAGGTCATCGGCGTGATGACCGACGGCGGAATGCGCGAGCGCATCCTGCTGCCCGCACGGAAAGTGCATCCCGCCAATGCGCTGACGACGGATCAGTGCGCGCTGGTCGAGACGCTGGCCATCGGCTGCCACGCGGTGAATCGTGGCGACCCAAAAGCTGGCGAGCATGTCCTCGTCATCGGCGCGGGGCCGATCGGGCTGAGCGTGATCGAGTTTGCGAAGCTGAGCGGGGCGCGGACGATCGTGATGGATATGAATGAGCAGCGCCTCGAGTTCGTCCGCACGCGGATGGGCGTGCCGGACACCATCCTCGCGAAAGGCGACGGCTCCGAGCTGGAACAGCTCAAGGCTTTGACGGGCGACACGCTCGCGCAGGTGATCATCGACGCGACCGGCAGCAACAAGTCGATGTCCCAGTGCTTCGCCCTCGCGAGCTTCACCGCGCGCGTCGTCTATGTCGGTATCACGCAGCAGGAGGTTTCGTTTCCTCACGCGCCGATCATGCACCGCCGCGAGCTCACCCTCATGGCGAGCCGCAACGCGCATCCCGCAGATTTCACCCGCATCGTGAAGCTCATCGAAGACGGCAAGATCGACACGCGCCCGTGGATTACGCACGAGGCGACCTTCGACGACATGATCGAAGTCTTCCCGACCTGGCTGAAGCCGGAGAGCGGCGTGATCAAGGCAATCGTCTCGGTGTAGCCAGCAGGGTCGCGGTGCCTTCGCCGAAAGTGGAGTGACCGGCGCTCGGTGGACGCCGTTCGATCCGCCGGCCGCAAAGCCAGCCGCGAGTCGTCACACTTCGTGGAGCCGTACGTCGCCGCTATGGCCGAGGGCGATGTCGTCCTGGTGCGGGCCTGCAGTGAGGGCGATGGCTTTTCCGCCGATCCTGAGGCTGCCGATCTTCTCGGCGACGAAGCCAAAGTGATCGGTGGCACTGATGAAGGCCGGTGTGCCGAGCACCTGGCCGCCGATGGTGATGCGGGCGATCGTGGCTAGGTCGCGCGACCCAGCGGCAACGGTCGAACGATCATGATTGTCGCCGAAGTTCACGTCATCGGCTGCGGCATCGATGCCGAAGGGGACGTCATCGGTTCCGAGATTGGTCGCGCCAGCCACGAGATTGCTGGCGATCCAATCACCACCCACGCTCACAGGTCCAATGTTTGCGGCTCTTCCGAAGGTGTAGGCCAGGATGCTCGCGGATTCCACGCGCCCACCGACGCTGATTTTGCCGATGACTCCATCCGACGCGTCTCCGTAGGCGGTGATGCGAATCGGTGAATTCGCGTTGCCGGCGATGCTGCCACCGACCGTGATCGAGCCGATCCCCGCGTCGGCCTCGATGTATGATCCGTAAGGGCCTCCATCTTGCCCCGTCATAATAGAGCCGCCGACATGGAGACTGCCGATTCGGCCACGGCTGATGATGCTAAAAGCAGACTGCAGCAACTCTTCATCCACCGCGCCGCCGCCAGCCCTCAGGTCTCCGCCGATCTTCACTGCGCCGATGCCGGAGGAGCTGATGATAAACCCGCCGGGACCGTCTTCGCCTGGGTCATTTGAGCCACCGATGAACGAGCCGCCGATGGTGACCGATGCGAGCCGGCCTCCCGCATTGATCCAGCCCGCAATGCCGTCCCGGCCTCCGACAAAGTCGTGACCGATAACAATCGGTCCCATGTCGCCGCCACTCTGGATGCTACCGCCTCCGCCGGTCGATCCGCCGATGAGCGAGCCGCCGATGCGGACTCCGGCCATCTTGCCGCCCGCAGAGATATTGCCGGAATGGCTGCCCGTTGCTGGGCTGTATCTTTCATCGATGTCGTGACCAATGGTGACCAAGCCCATGTCGCCGTCGCTGCTGACATCACTGTCCAAGAGTGAACCGCCAATCGTCACCCGTGCGATATCCCCTCTGCTGGATATCAGCGCGCTTATGACTGAGCCTCCGATGGCTACTTTGTCGAGCCTCTCGCCCGAAATACTAGCCTCATCGACATCGATGCCAATCTTCACCGCTCGAATTTCCCCATTGCTGGCAATCGAGCTGCCTTCGCGGAGCGAGCCACGCACCGTCACGCTACCGAGTTTGCCATCGGCGAAAATAGCGGAATCGCCCTCGATGTCTCCACCTACCCTCACGAAGCCGATGTCGCCCCCATCTACGCTTTGGATTCCGCCGCCGAAAAGCGAACCGCCAACGACGACCCCGGCGATACGGTCCTGGGCAGAAATGTTTGCGGATCCGTATTCGCCTTGAATATTTTGAGCGACGCGGACGACTCCGATTGAGCCGCTGGTCTGGAGAGAGCCGAACAGCGATCCCCCGATGCGCACGTTGCCCAGCCTTTCAACTCCGTACAGGGAGCCATACACATCCCCGCCGACCCTGAGAGAGCGGATGGCATCGTAGGTGGTAATATCCCCCGAGAACGAACCGGCGACTGCCACTGATCCCATCCGGCCAGTGCTGGAAAACCCCGCTTTGAAGACAGTGGATTCGTTGATGATGGAGCCGCCGATCTTTACCGGACCGAGCGTGGCATCCGCACCGCCGTCTAGCCCGAATTCCCCAGTGCCTGCGACCGAGATGTAGGAATCCGCCATATCGCCGGCGATGTTGAGCCTGCCCAGCCTGCCAGTGATGTGGCTGATGAGATCGCCCTGGCCGCCCTGCGTAGCGAGGCCGAAGCGACCCATCGAATCCACCGAGAGGCTTCTGAGCCCAGGCGTTCTTGTATTTGAGTCGCCCGCGTCGATCGCACCCAGATCGCCGCGCACCGTGACCTTGCCGAGGTCCACGCCGGTGGCATCGATGCCGCCCACGTGCCCGAGTCCGTCGCCGGTCGCACTCTTGGTGACGGAGAAGGTGATGTTTGCGCCCCGAAAGCCAGGCGCCGCGAGGTCGAGCTTCTGGAGTTGGCCGGTGGCCCCATCCGAAAGGGTGAGGTCGCCGAGGTCGAGCGGACCTTTGGAGGCGGTTATCTTGACGATGTCGCCGTCGATGTCCGTGTAAGTGATGACGGCGGCGGGAGCGATGCGGGCTTCGAGGGGCTCGATGGAGGAAGTGCGGTTGTTCATGAATGTTGGGTGAGGATTTGGTGCTGTTGTGGAGCGTGGTTCGGGAAGTCGGCGCGAACTGTGGCGGTGGATGAGAGGCGTTACGGGTTAGGGGTGATCGAGAAGTCTCCTGACGCCGTAGCCTCCAGGCAGAAGCCGTGTACGGACACCGTTCCATCATCAGCATTTCTGACCGCGATACCGAAGATCGCCGCGGGCTTGGTCTGGCCAGGGAGGATCACCGTACCGGTGAGGAGGGCGTTCGCGAGCTTTACGCTCAGCCTGTCTGTTGCCGGAGGCGTGACGGTGAGAGCGGTGCGGTTGAGCGTGACGGTCTTCTCAAGCAGGACGGTCGCGCCCGCGCGCACTTGCGCGGTCCCGCCCTTCGCCCGGATCGCATCCGGGAAGAGCGAAGGATACGAATAGCTGCCCCGGAGTGCGGAATGTAGGGCGAAGGCACCAGGAAACCGAGCGGCGCCCGGCTGCGCGGACTTCTGCCAGGAGAAATCGCCGGTGAGCGCGTAGGCCGCGACATCGCACAAGAGCACCCCGGCGAGCGAGCCCGTGGCTTTGCGGTATTTGAGGGGTGCAAATACGGCGAGTCGCGAGTTGCCATCGAGCGTCCCGGCAAAGCTAAAGGCAGTGCCGTCGGCGACTTTGCCCGCCATACGCACCGCGCCGGAACTCGCGAACCTGCAGGCGGCAAAACCACTGCCTCGTGGAAGGCTGGCATCGCCGAGCGCGGCGAGATCGGGCGGGAGCACCGCGGTCCAATCACCGACGACTCGCGACGGGTTCTTCTTCGCGTCGAAAAGGACCCGCGCGGCTTCGAGGGTGTAAGCAGCAGAGTCGAGCGCGAAGTCACCCTGGAGCGTATTCGTGCCCGTGCTCACGGTGAGCTGCAGTCGGAGCGTGATCGGGGTGAGCTTCTTCCTTGCGATCTGCACTGTCGCCGAGCCATCCGCCGCAAAGGTGCCTTTGAAAGCGTACACGATGGCGCCGACTCTGAGCTTGCCGGTGAAGGCGCTCTTCGCCGTCGTCTTGAGGGCAAAGTGCCCCGCCGGCTCGCCCGCACCATTGTCCGCGTGGACGAGGCCGTAATATGCGCCCTCAATCTGCGAATAAGTCACGGTGCGGGTGACGATCGATTCGTTGCCGCTGATATCGATCGCCCTGGCCTCGATCAGATTCGCGCCCGCGGCCAGCGCGAGGAAGTTCCCCCCATAACTGGCCGCCGTGAATGGACCGCCATTGACGCGGAGCAGCACGCGCGGGGCGGAAGTCTTGACCTGCACGAGGACGCGAGGGATGAGCACCACCGAATTGGCCGCGGGCGCGACAAAGCTCACGGCGGGGCTCACGTAGCGCGCTGCTCCGGCGAGATCGACGGTCCGCAATTGCTCCTGCCTGCCAGGATGGGCAGGGTCTGGGACGCGAACACTGCGATTCGTGCCAGACGCGGAGAAGATCGTGTCGCGCGCCCCCGTCCGGTCGGCAAACCCGACCGCGAGCCGGAGCAATTGACCGGAATACAAAGTGGTGAAGTAGTGAGGAAACGCGATCCAGTCCGCGACACCGGCGTTGAATGCGGGGCTGCCCTCGCGAGCGCTATCGGTGAAGGCGCTTGTCGCGGTGAAGGTCACCGTCTTCGTATTCCATGCGACCGTGAGTTGGCCGTAGCGGAGGGGAAAGGTCGCCTTGGCCTTACCCGGCGCCCAGTCCGTGGAATCGCTGAGCTTCCTGGAAAAATAGAAGTCGCCGAGGATGAGCTTCACTGGCGTCTCACCCGTGAGCGTCGCGGGATCGAGGCCCACGATCGATGCGGTCACGTTCACACTCGCGCTCCAGCGTTCGGCGAGATGGGGGGAGGGCGGGGGGAATGGAGGGTCGCCTGGTTCCGCGGGGGGATTCGGGGTTGTGAGTAGGATGTCTTCGTAGTGTTCCTTGAAGCTCGCTGCCGGCGTGAACGTCACCGTCTTGGCGAGCATGTCGCCGTTGAAGGCGTTGGGCAGGATGCCGGTGGGCACCGGGAGCGCAGCGATCCAGCCTTCGATCCCGACTGCCTCGCTCGGGGAAACTTCATTAGGATCATAACCCGTGCCGGCGATGATGAGCGAATTGCCGGAGATGCGCACCAAGGGCGATCCACCACCGTTGCTGTTTGCACTGAGCCGCCAGCGCTGCACAGCCGTGACACCGTAGTTTTCGAGCAGCACCGCCTTCAGATCGCGCACGCCATTCGCCGCATCCCAGATTTTTCCATATCCATAGGCTACGCTGGCGTCGTTCGAGACAGCCGCCAGTGGCACGCCGTTCGGGTAGGATAAGTAGTCGAAGCTCCCGACGATATCGACGCCCGCTGTGGTCCAACGCAGTAATACCGAGTCCCCATTGGGCTGACGGCCCACACCGACAAACGCACTGCCGTCAGGCGTCGCCATGCTCACATACACATTCGTCACTCCCGGCGGCAAGGGCAGCACCGAGACATTGCCCGCGGCATCCCAGAGCACGTAAGTATAACGGCCCGTCACCCCATTGGCGGAGTCGGGAGTCACACTGGACTGGCCAACCGCTCGTCCGTCATTGCCCGTCGCGTAGATCGTCGTGGCATCGTCTCCGGGCAGCGGCGGGAGAGGGGCGAGGCCACCCGTACTCGTCCAGCGCCACGCAGCGGAGAGATACCTGCCCGGCGCTGGCATGACCGACCCACTTGCACACACCACCGAGCCGTCAGCACTCACACTGGGCTGTTGGTAGTAAGCATTCTGAGCATTTGGCAGCAGACCGAGACCGACCATCCCACTCGCCTGCGTCCACCGAAAGGGTTCCCCATCGGGATGTGCCGTGCTGCCCGTCACCCCGACGACCGTCGTTCCATCCGCAGAGATCGTGACCAGGTTGGGCTTCGCAGTGCCGCCCGGGAGATCGCCCAGGATCTGAGGCGCCCCTCCATTGACCCAGCGCACCACGATGCCGTCGGAGACTCCGGCGATGACGGTGCCATCGGCGGAGATTGCGCTGGCGACTGTCTTGTTCGAAACGCCAGGACGCTCAGGGAGTTGGGTTGTGGTGCCAGCGCTCCAGCGGAAGGCTTGATACAAGTCCACGCCCGAGCTCGGGTCCGTGACGATCGTGCCGCAGGCGATGCTGCCGTCGGCGGAGAGCCCGCTGATCGCAGGGCTGCGCGTGTGTTCGGTCTGTCCGAGCCGGCCGACCCCGCGGAAGCTGGCCGGAGATGGCGATTGCGCGAACGAAGTCGGGATGACGGCGAATGCGACGGCGAGAAAGTGCAGCAACACCTTCCCACCGGTTCGTGAAGCGGCGGTCGGCGGCAGTTGCGGGAAGCGAGGTGCGGAAGCGTTGCGAGGGTGGGTGTTCATGCCGGGCGGGGTGAGGCGGGTTGTGGTTTTGAGGTTGGTTATCCGATTCCCCCCTCTCTCGGCGGTGCGCGGGCGCCAGTTACACGAAAGCCAGGAATATTTTCGGAGATTCCGTGCGGGGCAACGGGGCCGCTATCCAAGAATGGCAGACGCATCGTGGCGGCGATCACGCCGGAGGCCATCCTATTCGCAAGCGCGAGCGTACTTCACCCGGCATGGCCCGCACGCGTATCCACCGATCTTGCGTAACGAGCCGAAGAAAACCATCGTCGCCGCCGATGCCCTACCCGAGAACCTCCCGCGCGGCTTCGCGCGACTCGCTTTTTTCGCCGACGCGCGTCTCGCTGCTGGTGGCGCTGCGGGGCGGCGACGAGAAGGCGCACCAGCAGGCGCTCGAAACGCTCTGCGAGACCTACTGGTATCCACTCTATTGCTACGCCCGGCGCTACGGACTCGGGCCGGAGGATGCGCAGGACGTCGTACAGGATTTCCTCTCCACGGCGGTCGAGCGAAAAGTCTTCGAGCGGTCGGAGCCGGGGAAGGGACGGCTGCGCGCCTTTTTGCTCGGCGGCCTCAAGCATCAGATCTCCGAGTGGCGGCGCGGGCAGCGCGCGGAGAAGCGCGGCGGTGGCGTCACACCGCTTTCACTTACTCCCGCGGATTCCGAGGAGCGCTACGCCACGGAGCCCGCGGACGACTGCACGCCGGAGCAAATCTTCGCCCGACGCTGGGCGCAGACCCTCCTCGACCAGGTGCGCACCGAACTCGCCGCCGACTGGACCGCCCGCGGGAAGGCCACCGTCTTCGCTGCACTCCGTCCGTATCTCCTTTCCGAACTGGCCCAGGAAGATTGCGCGCGGCTCGCCGGCGAATTGGGCCTCACCGAGTCGAACGTGAAAGTGACCCTGCACCGGCTGCGGCAGGAATTCAGCGAGCGCCTCCGCGGCTGGGTCGCACAGACCGTTGCCAGCCCGCGGGAAATCTCCTCGGAGATGGCAGAACTCGCCGCGCTCTTCCGCTATCTGTAGGCGCGCACAAGGAGCGGCGCGCGTCCCGCCGCCGACCCAAGGAGTCGCGGCTCCGCCGCCCAATTTTGGTTCGGCGGCGGGACGCACGCCGCTCCTTGTGACCTCCGAGCTTGGCATCGCAGGAATCCCGCGGTAATAGCCGCACGCCATGGTCACCCCCAAGACGGAGCTTTCGATTCGCTGCGACGGCGAGACGCTGGCACCGTGCGTCCTTGAGCCGGGCGAGTACACGGTGGGCTCCGGCCTGGAGTGCGAGGTGCGGATCGAGCGGCCCGGTCTCGCTTCGCGCCATGCGCTGCTCACGGTCAATTACGACGAACTCTTCGTCGAGCCAGTCGAGGAGGCGGAGGTGCGCGTGAACGACCG